>PFHP01000004.1:417-12910 GCA_002782365.1 Candidatus Kuenenbacteria bacterium CG_4_8_14_3_um_filter_39_15
ATGCCCAGTGAGCAGCAATTCCCCATTCTGCCTCATCGTCCATCTCGCGGGTTCTGATTTGGAATTCCACAATTCTATTGTCCGAATAGACGGTGGTGTGGAGCGAACGATAGCCATTAGGTTTTGGCTGGGCAATGTAGTCTTTGACTCGGCCGCTCATTGGTTTATAGAGAGAATGCAAAACCCCGAGCACCCGGTAGCATTCATCAACATTTTTAACGATAATTCTAATCGCCACCAAATCATAAATCCTGTCTATGTCCATATCCTTGCGCAAAAGCTTCTGGTACAACGAATAATAACGTTTTGCCCGGCCATACATATCCATGGGCACAAAACTGACGTTCTCAAACTCTTTTCTCAGTCTTTTTATTTCACGCCTGACGTCGCGCTTATGCTCCTCATATTTTTTCTTTGATACCTCCACTACCCATTTATATTCCTCCGAATAAACATAAGGGAATGCCAAATCTTCCAGCTCGCCCTGCAGTTCGCCCATGCCCAAGCGGTGAGCAATGGGCGCATAAATTTCCAAAGTCTCTTTAGCAATTCTTTGTTGTTTAACGGGCTTGAGAGCATAGAGAGTTTTTAGATTGTGGATTCTGTCAGCAAATTTAATAAAAATCACTCGGACATCTTCGGCCATCGCGACAAACATTTTGCGCAGATTTTCCGCATAACGTTTAAGACCGCGATACTTAATTGTCCCCAGTTTAGTAATGCCGCTGACTAGATCAGCAATTTCCCCGCCAAATTCTTTTTTTATTTCTTCCAATTTTACTCCGGTATCTTCCGGCACATCATGTAACATACCGGCAATCACCGTGGGCATATCAATATCCGTAGTCGCTAGTTTAAAGGCCGTTTCCAGGGCATGTTGAATATAGTCTTCTCCAGACAGTCTCTTCTGTCCCTGATGTGCCCGTTCAGCAAACTCATAAGCCAATTCCAACATGGTGGTATCAGCATCAGGGTGTTTGTTTTTTATCACTTCTAAAATTCTTTCTAAAGTCATAATTTTAATATTATGTTCTTATATCATATACTTTTTTTTACAAAAAATCAAATTAGTCATTATAATTATGTCTAATATTAGCCAAAAATATATTTAATTTGAACTTATCCACCACTTGTATTAGAAACATTTAAAATTTTATGCTATATTTAAATTAATGCTCCTCCAAACAAAAAAAATAAAAACCCCCAAACCAAACAAACCAAAAAAACCAAACAAAAAACCACTTCCATTCTTTTGAGCCAATCTCACCCGAGCTTAGTTCAAAAGAGAAGTGGTTTTTTGGTATTCAAAAATTATTACTTGCATTCCTTATTAGAACATTTTGCCTCGCCTTTGCCGGCATTGACCAGCAGTGAACCGCATTTAGAGCATTTTTCACCGGTTGGCCTGGACCAGAGCGCGAACTTGCATTGTGGATACTGATCGCAGGCGTAAAAAGTTTTCCTTGACTTGGTTTTTTTAGCCACCAGTTTGCCCTGACGACAATTTGGGCAGGCCACTCCGGTATCCTGGTCCAAGGCTTTGGTGTTGCGGCATTTGGGAAACGCGGAGCAGGCGTAAAATTTGCCGAATCTTCCCTGCCGGATAATCAAAGGCGCTCCGCATTTTTCGCATTTAATATCCGTCATTTCCGGTTCTTTCTTGATTGATGCTGATTTTGTGTCGGCTAACTTGTCCCTTTGTCCGTCGCCGTTTAGTTTTTTTGTGTTGCGGCAGTTTGGAAATCCAGTGCAGGCAAAAAATTTTCCATAGCGGCTTGTTTTAATTACCATTGGCTTGCCACATTTTTCGCACAGCTTGTCAGTCTTTTCGTTTATCAGGTCGCGCTTATTGATCTCCATATATTTTTTTTCCAGATTGTCGGCAAAAGGCTTGTAGAATTGGTTTAATACCGGCACCCATTTTTTTTCGCCCTTGGCAATGTCGTCAAGATCGTTTTCCATGTCTGCCGTAAATTTATAATCCACTATTACGGGAAAATGATCAGTCAGCAGATCAGTCACTATAAAAGCGATATCCTGTGGTATAAATTTTCCCTGATCGCGTTTGATATAGTTGCGTTCCTGTATGGTGGAAATAATCGGCGCGTAAGTTGAAGGCCGGCCGATGCCAAGTTCTTCCAGTTTTTTTACCAGACTGGCGTCATTGTATCTGGCTGGCGGTTCGGTAAAATGTTGTTTGGGCGAGAGTTTAATAAGATCAACCCGTTCGTTTTCTTTAAGTTCGGGCAGGAGATTATCCTTCATATTATTGCCATACACTGCCATAAAACCATTGAATTGTATGGTTGATCCGGTTGCCTTAAAAATACAGCTGTTCGCTTTTATTTCCGCTGAAGTTCCGAGTATTATTGCCGGGTTCATCTGGCTGGCAACGGCGCGTTTCCAAATAAGTTCATAGAGTCTGTACTGTTTGTCATCAAGATACTCTTTTACTTCTTCGGGCTTAAGGTTCGCGTCTGTTGGACGAATGGCTTCATGCGCTTCTTGGGCTGATTTTGATGCCGTCTTATATTTTGGCGCGCTTGCCGGCAGAAAATCAGCGCCATAATCTTGGCTGATAAGTGTTCTGGCCGACTCCACAAATGATTCGGCCAAGTTGACCGAATCCGTTCTCATATAAGTGATTAGGCCGGTGGAATCTTTGCCGAGTTTTACGCCTTCATAGAGCGCTTGAGCCAGATACATTGTCTGTTTGGCAGAAAAGCCGAGCTTATTATAGGCATCTTGCTGGAGACTGGAAGTGGTGAATGGTGGCAAAGGATTTCTATAATTTTTTTTAGTTGCGAGAGATTCTATAATATACTCCGTGCCGTTAAGTTTTGCTAGTACACTCTCCACGCCTTTTTTGTTTTTAAGTCCTAATTTTTCAAGTTTTTTGCCGTCAATTTTATAGAGCATGGCTTCAAATTTCTGCCCTTCAAAATTGAGAATCGCTTTTAGACTCCAGTATTCTTCCGACTTAAAGTCTTTTATTTCTCTTTCCCGCTCAACGATCAGCCTGACGGTCACTGATTGCACCCGCCCTGCCGAAAGCCCTTTGGCCACTTTTTTCCAGAGAAAAGGTGACAGTTTATAACCTACCAGGCGATCTAAAATTCTTCTTGTCTGTTGAGCATCAACTAAATTTTGATCCAAATCCCTTGGATTTTTTAACGCTGCCAAAATGGCGTTCTTGGTAATTTCATGAAAAACAATTCTTTTATATGGCAGTTTAGTCTTATGGTTGTTTAACAGTGTTAAAAGATGCCAGGAAATCGCCTCACCCTCCCTGTCCTCATCAGTCGCGAAGTAAACCATCTCTGATTTACTGGCTGCTTTTTTTAAATCATCCACCAGCTGTTTTTTATCCGCCGCCACCACATATTTTGGTTCAAAATTATGTTCAATATCTACCCCTAAATCACGTTCGGGCAAATCTCGTAAATGCCCATACGAAGACATGATCTTGTAATTTTTATCCAAGAACTTGGTAATAGTTTTGGCTTTAGTGGGGGATTCCACAATCACCAGATTTTTTGACATTGTTTTGTTAAGAATTAATTTTTAAAATTTTTTTTTCACTTATCCATTTTTGTCTTAATTCTCCAGTCAAATAAAACGAGCCTGTAATTAAAATTAAATCGTTTTGTCTGGCTTTTTTTATTGCCTGATCCAATGCCATCCATGGGTCTACATAGATAGATATGTTCTTTTTATGAGCACTTGAAAATAAATTATACATCATTTTCAAATCCGCGCAAGTTCTTGCTGCTACTAAATGATGAGCCAGGTAGATGGCAGAGCCTTGGGGCAATTCCTTATTTATCATCTTTAGAATCTTTCTCACGTTTTTATTCTCATTTAAAGTGAAGATTAAAAATAGTTTGTTGAATTTCAATTTTTTCAAATTGGCAAAAGTTGATTTAAGTTTATCATAATTATGCGCGCCGTCCAAGACGACCAGCGGTTTTTTCTGCATCAGCTCAAAGCGGCAGGAGAGTTTAGTTTTTTCAATACCACGTTCCATAATATTTTTTTTAATGTCCAGGATGCTAGCCATCTCTCTGGCCAGTTGCCTGTTATTTTCCCAAACCTCATCAGTAATATTTGCCACCGGCCGATACTCGCACCCCCTATTTTTGCATATCTTGTGGAATATCTTAAGTATTTTAGGTCTTTTTTCCGTGGTAACAAAAATAGAACCTTTTTTAATTATGCCGGCTTTAGCCCTGGCAATTTTTTCCAGGCTGCTGCCTAAAATGTGAGTATGGTCATAGCCAATGTTGGTAATGGCAGCCAGTTTGGGCGCCGGAATTATATTGGTCGCGTCAAACTCACCTCCGCAGCCAACTTCCAGCACCAGATACTCGCATTTTTTCTTTTGAAAGTATAGCAAGGCTAAAGCAAAAAATATTTCAAAATAGCTTGGCGGGCCGAATTTAGACTGCCTAGACATCTGATTTATCACCGGCTTTATTTTTTCCACCAAATCAGAGAAAATATCCGGCGCGATATATTTGTCACTCACTTTTATTCTTTCAATTGAAGTTGTGGGATGCGGGGAATAAAATGAACCGACTTTTTTTCCAGCTTCATTTAAAATTGAATGCACCATGGCGGTGACCGAACCTTTGCCAGCAGTGCCGGTAATATGAATCAATTTAAATTGGTTTAAATTTATTTTCAATTTTTTGATCAATTCTTCAGTGCGACGTAAATAAAAATCGCGCCCTTTTTCTCGCATATATTCAGCCCGGCTAATATTAGCCAGTGATTCTAAATATTTAACTGTTTGATAGTATTTTTTAAACATTTATTTTTTTATCTTCCTAAGATATACATCTGATTGCCTAAATTTTTCACTTTGCCTCTCATTTCCATTAAGACTAACGTACTATTGACCACGGCCGTGTCAAGTGAAGAGCTTTTAATCAACTCATTGATATGGACTGGCTCGCCTGATAAAAATTCAAGCAAAATTTCCTCTTCTTTAGAATCAGCCACTATTTTTCTGTTACTCACAAAATCTTTTATCTGGCTTAAATCTAAAACCTCCAGCACATCAGCCGCCGAAGTTATGAGCTTGGCTCCCAGTTTAATTAGGTTGTTTGTCCCGCTGGCATTAAGGCTGTTGATATTACCGGGCACTGCTAAAACATCACGGTTAAATTCAAGCGCATACTTGGCAGTAATTAGTGCGCCAGAATGTTCTGGCGCTTCAAGCACCAGCGTGGCTACAGCCAGCCCGGCAATTATTCTGTTTCTTTGCGGGAAGTGCCCTTTTAAAGGGATTGTTTCCGGCGGGTATTCACTTAATAAGAGCCCATTATTACCGCAGATTCTGTCAGCCAGATACCTGTTTTTAGAAGGATATATATTTTCCCTGAATAGTCCAGAACCAAGCACGGCGATTGTTCTGCCACCATGGGTGAGAGTTGTTTCATGAACTAAGCCGTCAATGCCTAAAGCTAAACCAGAGACGATAGTTATCTCTTGGCTGGCTAGTTCGCCAATGATTTTTTCAGTTACTTGCTTGCCATAGCTTGAATATTTTCTGGTGCCGACCGCGCTAATGGCAAATTCATCACCGGCGCTTTCCAAATTTCCTTTATAATAAAGAATCGCTGGCGGATCATAAATTTCAGACAGGAGTTTTGGATACTCTTTATCCAAGACAGTCACCGTCTCAATTTTTTCTCTGATCAGTTTTTCAATTTCCTGATCAAGATTAATGTCTTTCCTTTCCTCAATAATATTTTGCGCCACGCTCTCTTCCAGTCCCGCCTGCTTAAATTCATTAAAATCAGCAGTCCAGGCGGACTTCATTGAGTCAAAATAGTTATAAAGTTTTTTAAACCTTTGCGCTCCCAGGCCGTGGATTTTAGACAGCCCCAGCCAGTATTTTTTGTCGTTATTTTCCATGGTGGTAGTATAATAAGTATTTTTATCATAGCATTAAGTAAATTTTTAGACAATTTAAAATATATAGGGCTTATGCATTTGCCAATTTTCCTCCCTTCAGATGAGGGGAGGTGGCGAGCGAAGCGAGCCAGAGGGGTGTTGAATTCGTAATTCAACACCACTCCCTTCCCGTTTAAAAGATAATCAATCTTTTAAACTCATCTGAGTTAGAAGCTCACGGTGTGAGCTTCTAACGGGAGAAAAAAGGAACAAACACGAAAGTCCCGAATTTAGCATATGAAATTGCCATATAGGTGGCTATTTTTTCTCTCCTCATTTGATGAGTAATGATAATTAATTTTTTAATCTGATTTAAGCCAATTTAAGCCAAAATTATCTTGGCTGATTTTAGCCATTTTTTGTTTTAGGCACACACTTCTGTCGGTTTATTAATTGTTAAATATATAGGGATTCTTTTAATAATTGGGAATGTGGATAGTTCAAATAAAAACAGCCACTAATGGTGGCAAAAAAGGAGGAGAATAGTAACATGGAAAAAAGAGAAAAACGGCTTGCAGATGAAGAAAAAGTAGAGGACGTGAAAGCTGAAAAGTTAATCATTTTTTTAATCTTTTTGGCTATCGTTATCTACTTGGTTCTTGGCGCGACTTTTGTGCACTTAGAGTTGCGTGCAATGTATAACCCCGAATCCCTACAGGGGAAAATTATTTATACCCCCCATCATTTTGATTCTTCGTCTCCGGCTGGCTTTTTAGGAGACGATTCTATCATACTCACAGGGGAGAGTACTTTTTTCTCCAAGGGGTATGATGATTTCTATGACAAGTACAAGAATGATAATGGGGAGTATCTATTTATGGCCTGGGTACTCTGGCCAATTGATATTTTATATCTCGTAATTAAATGGGGGAGTTACGGAATTTGGCTACTATATGAGATCTTTTTCTAATCGTTCTTTTGCCAGTTAGCGTTGCACAACGTTGACTAGCAATTTTTTCCAAGATTTTTATCAAGTCGATTTTATTAGAGCGTAATTGCACTTTTATTACGCTCTTTTTATTTTCTAACTGGCTTTAGCCATGTTAATCAACCGTCCTAAAGGGCGTTAGAAAGGCGTTTTGCCTCGTTTGGTTAAATATGCTAAAATTAAGATAAATTAAGCCTAAGAAAAAGCAAATTTATGACTTTGCAAATTTATCGTTTATTTGACAACCTGTTTCCGACGGTCTACTATTTAAGTATACTATGAGAAACAAGTCATCTTCTAAAATTGAGAAAATTATGTTTTTGGCAGAACATTTGCCCTGTTTTACTTTGTCTGATTTGGCGGTGGTGGAGACAAATAGGCATTATCTTAAAGTTTTATTTTCCCGCTATGGAAAAGCTGGCAAGTTAATTAGATTAAAAAGAGGTTTTTATGTGGCCAAAGAGTATTTGGATATTACAGAAAAAAAAGGCCAGCTTTCTTTTTATTTGGAATTCATCGCCCGTCTTTTGTACCTGCCGGCCTATTTAAGTTTGGACTATGTACTCTACGAGCACAATATTTTAACCGAGATACCTCGTAATTTTACTTTGGTAACCAAAAATAAGACAACTCGCCTAGTTAATCAATTTGGCAATTTTTTTTATCATAAAATAAAAGACGAGTTATTTGGCGGTTTTGAGATTATTAAAAAAAATAATCTGGCGGTTTTTAAGGCAACCAAAGCAAAAGCTCTTTTTGATTTTTTTTATTTGAGAAAAAATATTTTGAACAACGAAAAAGCCGTGGCGGAATTAAGATTGAATTTGGATAATTTCAGCCCCAAAGATTGGCAGGAGTTTAAAAAATATTTCACTCTTGAAAACTCCAAAAAAATGAAGGAAATTTTTGGTTATCTTTTAAAAACATGGAAGAAATAAAAAATATTTTAAAAAATTTAATAGCTGAAAAGCACAGTCAAACAACGGTGTTTAAAAGAAATTTATTGAAAGAGTATTTGCAGATTTTGGTTTTGGATTTTATTTATGCTCATCCAAAATATAGCGAATTGGTTTTTTACGGCGGTTCTTGTTTGGCGCATTGTTTTGGTTTGCCGCGCCTTTCAGAAGACCTTGATTTTGTGGATTTGAAAAATAAAGTTAAATTGTTGGATTTTGCCAAAGAATTAGAAAACTATTTTCAAAAAAATACTGATTTGCCGGTAAAAACATCAGCGCAAAAATTTCGTATTTGTTTGAAATTTCCCATTCTTAAAGAATTGGGTTTAGCCAAAGATGATGAATCGGATTTTTTATTCTTAAAGGTGGAGGTTTTCCAAAAGTTTGATTTTTGCGCCAAATATCAGATAGAAATAATCCCTTTGTTTAAATATGACAGAAGCCTGCTAGCGAAAACTTTTGATTTGCCAACTTTGATGGCGACAAAAATCAGAGCGATTTTAAATCGCGCTTGGGAAAAAACAGATAAAACCGGTAGAACCCTGGCGGCTGTTAAAGGCAGGGATTATTTTGATTTGATGTGGTATTTGGAAAAAGGAATCAGACCCAATCTTAATTGTATTGAAAAGATAAAAACAATAAATGAGTTAAAAGAAAGATTGCTTAAGAAAGTAGAAAAAATTGATGCCAGAAGCATTCAATTTGATTTAGAATCGTTGATTGACAATATTGATTTTGTAAAAAAAACAAGCAGAAATATCAAAGACATTTTAAAAAGAGAAATTTTAAAGATGTAGATAAACGGTTTTTTATTTTCTAACCCCCTCCCAGTTCTAATGCGGAGTGGTTTTTTAGTTTGCTTCGTTCAGTTAAATATGCTAAAATTAAGATAAATTAAGCATGAGAAAAGTATGTTAGGCTATCCTAAAAATCTATACATTTTGCCTTTTGACCACCGCTCCAGCTTTATCAAGACGTTTATCGGCGCTGTTAAGGAATTAGACGGTCAGCAGAAAAAACTGATCAGTGACTACAAAAAAATTATTTTTGAAGGTTTTTTAATGTCCTTGGGCTATGTCAAAAATCCAGTTGAGTCAGCGATTATGGTTGATGAAGATTTTGGCCTTGAAATAATTAAACTGGCCAAAAAGAAAAATATTATTATTTGTTTGCCGGTGGAGAAAAGCGGCCAGAATAATTTTGCTTTCCAATACGGCCATGATTTTAGCCAGCACATTCAAGCTTTAAAACCAGACATTGTCAAAGCGCTGGTGCGCTATAATCCGGCAGACAAAAAAATAAATCAGGGCCAGTTAGAAAAAATAAAAGAGCTTGACAGCTGGTGCAAAGATAATAGCTACAAATTTATGGTTGAATCTCTGGTGCCGCCAACCCCCGGCCAATTAAAGCGCGCCCGTGGCAGACGCGAGGTCTATGATGAAAAAATCAGGCCAGCCTTAACCTTGAGAATGATTAATGAGTTTCACCAAGCAGGCATTGAACCTGATATCTGGAAAATTGAAGCCTTTGAGCATGAAGATGCTTGGTCTGAAACTATTGATGCCATCTGCGACGGCGAGAGAAGCGCAGTGGCTATTATTATGCTCGGCCGCGGTGAAAGTTTTGCCAAAGTAAAGACTTGGATGAGTCTGGCGCCGCGCCATCAACTAAACGGCTTTGCGGTTGGCCGGACGATATTTCTTCGGCCATTGGTTGATTTTCACCAGAAAAGGATTAGTAAAAAAGAATGCATGACAGAAATTGCTAAGAATTATATTGAACTAATTAGGTATTGGGAAAAATAATACTCCTACAAATTACAAATCTTAAAATTTGACAAAATAATTATATTTTGCTATAATGATATTATAAATACGCTAATTTATATTTATTGTTTTTTTATTAGAAACTAACATAATTATTATGAACAGCAAAAAATACAATAATATTTTTATTATTTGTCTGACTCTGGCACTGGTTTTAAGTCAGTTTTTATTTGGGGCAGATTTGGTAAAAGCCGAAGATAAACCAGATTTGATTATTGAAAGTTTAACTTACAGGGAAAATAATAATCTTTATGCTGGCTACACTTTTGATGGCACAATGGCTTATTTGAGAATTAAGAATCAGGGGAGTGCCACGGCAACTAATTTTGAAGTTGGACTTTACACAATGAATGCTGATACTAATTATCTTCAATGTGGCCCGGCTGAATTAATAGATAATTTGGGACCTGGAGAGTCAAAGAATATAGAATTTACTCATGATGCTTTTTTTGATTGTGCTAAGCTTGAAAACAAAGAGTATTATTTAAAAGCTTATGTAGATTATAACGGCAAAGTAGATGAATCCAATGAAGATAACAATATCAAGACAACAGCAAATTTTATTACTCTCCCACAGTCACAAGCGCCTCAAATTACAAATATAGTGGCAGAGAACATTAGTGACAACCAGACAAAAATTTCTTTTGAAGTTGCGGGCATAGTAAACCCCATGGTTCGTTGGGCTGGAGGTCAAGATTTTTCTCCTTTCCAATCTAATAATAAATATAAACAACAAACGAGTGCTATTAACGACGGTGGAAATAAATATTATGCAATTCTTAGTGTATCACCATCAATAACTTATCATTACAGAATATTGTTTGATTATTATTATAATGTAACCACGGATGATTTAAACTTTCAGTCAGGTGTTGATGAGCCGGATTTAATGTTTTCCAGTTCGGAAATTGGCGTGGATAAGACATTGATTCTGCCGGGTGAGACGGTGACTTTTGGTGTTGATGCTAAAAACAATAGCGAAGTGGCTGTCCCTGCTGGTGCATTTATATTTATTAAATGGTATGTTGCGGGCAATGAATATAAAAATTGCGCTAGACAATTACCTGCGCTTAAAGCTAGCCAATTACCTGCGCTTAAAGCTGGCTGGGCTTCAGGTATTACTTGCACTGTTTACAACTTTCAGGATGTTACTGGTGATAAAAATACCGGCACTGTTCATGTACAAGTCAAAATAGATCCGGATAATACAGTGGCTGAAACGAATGAAACCAATAATAAACTGGAAAAATTTGTTTATGTAGGCAGCACTAATACTTCCAAATCTTGTGTTGACTTAAGAGCCGGAGATTCAACAAAGAAATATTTTGATGTCTGTAAGACGGGAGATTATGGCTTTGTGTGCTTCGATAAACATAGTGGCGAGTATAATGGGTGTAGTAAAAATTTAGGGGAAGGCTGCACCATTAACAATACCCAAGCTATCCACAATATATCCTGTAGCGTCAGCGCGGACAACACACCTCCACCTCCGGTTTGCGCCACCGGTAAAACCACGATTATTCAAGAACAGCCCCTGCGAGGTTATGTTTATCAAGCTTTGGGCTTGGATATATCCACTCACCCGGAAATTATGAAATACCGCATTCGCTGGTTCAATGGCAGTTGGTCAGCTTGGTATATACCAGGTCAGAATGATATTGATTGGAAAACTAATCTGGACGGCAGCAAGCGGCGTGTTTGGGCGTATTTTGACGACCATGTTCACGAATATGAAAAGTGTTTGCAAACACCACAGCTCTCCAAGCCAGATTTAACTGTAGAAAGTATTGAATTTTTCAAAAAATGGAGCGCTTGGGAAAATGTTCTTGTGGCTGAAGTCTGTAATCGGGGGACTGCTCCCAAACAGGCAAATATTCAAATATCCACCGAGTTTTCCATTAACGGGCAATCATCTCGAAATGGCAGTAGTGGTGTTATCGAGGTAGAACGGTGTATAAACCCTTTTGTCTTACTTTCTGACTTTGATAATTTAACCGCAGGCAATTATAATGTTAAAGTAGAAACAGACAAAGATAGTTTTTCAAGCACTTACAATAATAAAGTGGATGAGTTAAATGAAAATAATAACAGTTTAACTAAAAGTATTTATTTGGATATTGAATTTAAAACTTGTAGCGATTTAAAATCTGACAACTCTAATGCTTCAAATTTTGAAATGTGCAAAAATTATGGCTATAGTTATGCTTGTTTTAATAAATATACTGGAGCTTACCAAGGATGTGTGAATAACCAAACTTGCGGGTCTTTAGTGAACAGTACCTTTTCCGGGGATAGTATTAAATGCGAAACCGGAATACCTATTTTTGAGATTAAAGATATCGCAGTTAAAAATATTACGCATAATTCAGCGGATATAACTTGGAAAACTGCAGTGGCTGGTGATAGTCATGTTAGTTATGTAAAATCAGCCGGTACCATTTATGACATAAAAGGCAAAGAAGATAATCAATTTGTAACTGACCATTCTATTTCCCTTACCGATTTAACGCCAAATACTTTGTATAAATACGTGATTACTTCATATGATGAGCATGGACATGTATATGCCACCAAGTCACTTAGTTCATCTGAATTAGGTTTGCATTTTACTACCCTAAGCGAGAGTGCGGCTAAACCGGATTTAACTGTTCAAAATTTTAAATTTACTGATTTGAGAAAAACAACTACCAAACCCTGGGATATCCAGTTGGAATTTGATATTGCCAACATTGGCACGGTCAAACCGGCCAGCGATTTTAAATTAAAAGTCAGTAATTTATCCAATGATAAGACAATTCGTGAGGGCGCCTATGCCAAAGTTT
>PFHP01000012.1:0-11698 GCA_002782365.1 Candidatus Kuenenbacteria bacterium CG_4_8_14_3_um_filter_39_15
AACTTCTGACAACCGCGATCCGTTAATGGACAGTCCGAGCGAAGTCAGCCAGCAACAGCTGGAGGAACTGGGGATTCACTTCGTCAAATAATTTATTAATTGACCTTACGCAAATTTTCTTATTGTCATTGCGAGGAGAAGCGAAGCGACGATGTCGCAATCTCGTAGTTAATGCTATTTTTGTTGCTCGCGATGACAGTATTATTATTAGATTAGCAAAGATAATCAGAGAATATGAATTTCCGCAAGATAAATACCGCAATGTCCCATCTCCCCAAGAAAAGTATGGAAACAAAAAGGCATTATGGGAGAGTTTGGATTTGAAAAATAACTAATAAAGAATCGCTAATTATAGTCAGTGGTTGGTGATGCCGTGCCTAGTTTTAATTAAATTAAATGTATGGTTGAGCTGAAATTAGCAGCTAAAAAATATTATTGGACTAAGCACGCGCTGGAAAAAATCCGTTATTATAATTTGCCGCAATCCAGAGTCAAAAGAGTTTTTCGGCATCCGCAAAGAGTGGAAACCGGCGTGGCGGAAAACACTCTGGCGGCTATGCAGGCGGCCGGCAGCCGGGGTCATCCGTACGAGATTTGGATAATGTATCAAATTAAAAAAGAGGTAGTGAAAATAATTTCAGCTTGGCGCTATCCGGGGAAAACCAAGCCTGGCGATCGGGTGCCGGTGCCAGACGAAATTTTAGAGGAGCTGGGCATCGGCAGCAGCAATTATTGATAGATTGATTTTTTTAAAAATTTAAGATAGAATAATGGTATGAAATTAGGTTTAACTTATGATGATGTGTTGCTTGTCCCGCAATATTCGGAAGTCAGTCCGAAAGATGTGGATACGAGCGTCCAATTAACCAAGAGGATTTGTTTGGCAATCCCGATTTTATCCGCAGCAATGGATACGGTTACTGAAGCTAGGATGGCGGTTAGTCTGGGGAAACTCGGCGGTTTAGGGGTGATTCACCGCTCAAATACGATCGCCGAACAAGTAGCCATGGTTAATCAAGCAAAAAAGGAAAAAGTTTTAGTTGGCGCGGCTTGCGGGCCGCATGATTTAGATCGGGCGAGGGCATTAGACAAGGCAGGAGCTGATATTATCGTGGTTGATTGCGCGCATGCGCATAAAGGAAGCGTGCTGGCCAGCGCTAAAAAAATTAAAAAATTAATTAAGGCTGATTTAATGCTGGGCAATATTGCTAACCGCTAAGGCGGCGCTTGATCTGGCTCGGGTGGCCCAGGTGATTAAGGTTGGGGTTGGGCCGGGAGCGATTTGCACTACGCGAGTGGTCGCCCGGGATTGGCGTGCCGCAATTAACGGCTGTCATGGATGTGGTTAAGGCTCTAAAAGGGCGGGTAGCGGTGGTTGCTGATGGCGGGCTTAAATATTCAGGGGATATCACAAAAGCGTTAGCAGCCGGAGCCAGGGCGGTGATGCTCGGTTCAATGTTGGCAGGACTTTTAGAATCGCCGGGAAAAATTATAGTTGACCATGGGAAAAAATATAAAGTTTATCGCGGCATGGGCAGCGCAGCGGTGATGAATAAAAATAAATCGGCGGATAGATATTTTCAGGCAGGCAGTAAAAAATACGTGCCGGAAGGAGTGGCAGGCATGGTGCCGTATAAAGGAAAATTATTTGAAGTGATCTATCAGATTATTGGAGGATTAAAAGCCGGCATGGGTTATATCGGCGCGCCTAATATTTATGAGATGCCGAAGAAAGCGGAATTTATGCGGATAACTTCAGCGACTTTGAGAGAGTCGCACCCGCATAGTTTGAGCGCCATTAAAAAAGAAGCTAATTATTCATCAGTATGAAAAATAATTTGTCACCACTGGCCGAACTTCATTCGCATCTGGGCGCCGCGGTACAGCCGCATATTATGTGGAGCATTGCGCATGAACAGGGGATTAAATTACCGACTAAAAATTATTTTGAGTTTGAGAATTTTTTGACTGTTAAAAAAATTGGTCGCTACACTGATTTTTTTAGTTTAAATAAGGATTTGTATAAATTATCCGAATTAATTCAATCATCGCCCTTGGCAGTTGAACCGGCTGTTCATGGGACATTGGGCGGCGCTTATCGCAATAGCAATATAATCTTGCATGAGCTTAGGTTTTGCCCAGCGAAGAGGAACAGGGGAGGCGAAAGGGACTTAGACTCAATAATTTTAGCCGCGATTCGTGGCATGGAAAGGGCAGCGCTTGAATATCCTGAAATTAAGGCTGGAATCATTATTGAACTTGATAGAGAATTAAGTTATGAACTGAATGCCACCATGTATGAAAAAGCAAAAAAATATAAAAATAGGGGAATTGTCGGCATAGATTTAACCGGCCCCTTAATGAAAAATTTTAAGCCGGATGAATTAGTGGATATCTTTATTGATGCCCAACAAAACGGCTTTGGGGTAACGATGCACACCGGTGAAGAAGGGAGCTTGAATGAGATGAGGATGTATATTAAAAAAGTTAAGCCCCAGAGGGTAGGGCATGGGATTTTAGCATGGCAAGATAAGAAATTAATGCAGCAGCTTGCCAGTAATAATATTTATTTAGAACTTTGCCCGACAAGCAATTTGTTTATTGGCAGGATCAAGAGTTACAGAGAGATGAAGAAGATATATGATACACTTTATCAGGCCGGGGTAAAATTGACGATTAACACTGACGGGCCGGAATTTTATAATACTAATTTGCAAAAAGAAATTAAAAGTCTGGTGGAGAATAAGGTGTTTGGAGAGAAGGAAATTAATGAGTTCATAAAAAATGCATTTGAGGCAAGTTTTTTAAGATGAGTGATTAATTTAAAATCAAATGAAACGTTTAAACCACCAACCAGATTATACCTTGATAATTTTATTTGGAGTGATAGTTGTTTTTGGACTGATAATGCTTTCTTCTGCCACCTCAGTGCTTGGTTATGATAAATTTGAAGATAGTTATTGGTATTTAAAACACCAGATAATGCAAGGCCTGTTGCCAGGCTTATTTTTGTTTTTAGTATTGTCCAGAGTTGATTATCGTCTCTGGAAGAAGTTTTCAGCTGCGCTTTTATGGTTTTCTCTCGGGCTGCTGGTGTTGGTTTTTATACCGGGCATCGGAGCTGATTATGGCAAGGCAAAGTCGTGGCTTAATATCGGCGGATTTTCCTTGCAGCCAGCGGAAATTGTCAAGCTAACTTTTCTTGTGTATTTAGCCGCTTGGCTGGAAAAAAGAAAGGAAAGGGTGCAAACGGCGGCTTATGGCTTGGTACCTTTTTTGGTTTATTTGGGATTGGTCGGAGGTTTGATAATTTTACAGCCCGACATTGGCACTCTGTTTATTATTATTCTCATGAGTCTGGTGGTTTTTTATACGGCTGGCGCTAGGTATAAGCATCTATTTTATATAATGCTCGCCGGCGTGGCTGGTTTGGCAGTTTTAATTAAAGCCGCGCCATATCGTCTAGACAGACTGTCATCTTTTTTAGATCCAAGTGTTGATCCGCAGGGAATTGGTTACCACATAAATCAGGCGCTTTTGGCAGTCGGCTCTGGCGGCTGGTTCGGTTTAGGCCTTGGTCATTCAGAGCAGAAGTTTCAGTATTTGCCAGAGGTGGCCGGTGATTCAATTTTTGCCGTGATGGCAGAGGAGCTTGGTTTTGTGCTAATCTTAGCTGTTATAGTTGTATTTTTATGGTTATTTGTTAGAATGATGAAAGTGGCTAAAAATGCCCCTGATATGTTTGGTAATTTAATTGGGGTTGGCGTTGCCACCTGGCTAGTAGGACAATTTTTTGTCAATGTGGCGGCAATGCTCAGACTGATGCCTTTGACTGGCGTGCCATTGCCCTTGATTAGTTATGGAGGCACAGCCATGATGACGGCGATGGCCGGCATAGGCATAGTAGTTAATATATCAAAACATACTCAACAAAATATGGTGGTTGATGCCTCTAGGGTGAGGAGGAGATAGAATTAGAATTTTAAATTTTAAATTTTAAAATTCATTTAAAATTATGAAATTATTATTTGCCGGTGGCGGGACACTGGGTTCAGTGACGTCGCTTTTGGCCGTAGTGGAAGAGCTGAAGGATAAAAATCCTGACGTTGATTTTTATTGGCTGGGCACAAAGGCTGGGCCAGAAGAGTCCGTCATCAGGGAATATAACATAGAATTTAAGGCAGTTGCCAGCGGCAAATTGCGCCGGTATTTTAGTCTGCTTAATTTTATGGATGTCTTCAAGATCGCGCTTGGTTTTTTCCAGTCATTTATTCTGATCTTAAAATGTCGGCCTGATGTCATAGTTTCTGCCGGTGGTTATGTGGCGGTACCAGTGGTCTGGGCTGGCTGGCTCCTGGGAATTCCCAGTTTGATTCATCAGCAAGACGTGCGGGCCGGGCTGGCCAATAAATTGTGCGCCGGGGCTGCTAAAATAATCACTGTTTGTTTTCCCGAAAGCGTCAAGAATTTTAAGCAGAGCAAAGTTCAGATAACAGGCAATCCGGTGAGGCAGGAAATCCGGAATCCCAAATCAAAAATTCAAGATTTGATTGATAAATATAAATTAAATGAGCAGTTACCAAGAGTGCTGGTAATGGGTGGGGGCAGAGGAGCAAGATCAATAAATAAATTAGTAGAGGATTCTATTAAAGAGTTGGTTAAGTTTTGTCAGATAGTTCATGTGACGGGAATCATGAATTATGAATCAAAAATTACGAATTATGGTAATTATTATAAATATGATTTTTTAGTGGATAGTACGGAGGTTTTACAGTTGGCTGATTTAATTGTGTCGCGTGCCGGTATGGGGGCGTTGACAGAAATTGCATATTTGGCTAAGCCGGCGATTATTATGCCCATTCCTAATTCACACCAAGTTGATAATGCGCTATATTTTTATGAGCGCGGAGCGGTTGAAATATTGGATCAAAAAGAATTGGCCGGCGAGGAGTTTGTTAAACGCGTCAGGGATTTATTAGGTGATAAAAAGAAAATGAAGGGACTGGGAGACAAGGCGCAGCGAGTAATTAAATGGGGCGCGGAGGAAAAAATTGCCGGATTAATTTTAAGTTTAGCCAAATAATATGCCGTTATAATATGCCGTTAGATTTAGAAAAAATAAAAAAAATCCACCTGATTGGCATCGGGGGGATTATAATGAGTGCGCTGGCAAGGTATTTTTTGAGTTTGGGCAAAGCAGTCAGCGGGTCAGACAGGGATAGATCAGAGATTACGGAAAAATTGGAGCAACTGGGAGCTACAGTTCATAAAGGGCATGCGGCCAGCAATCTGGGCAATAATATTGATCTAGTTGTTTACACCGAAGCAATCAGTAAAGATAATCAGGAGTTAATCAGGGCGCGCGATTTACAGCTGCCCACCTATTCTGTTTATCAGGTATTGGGCGGTTTATCACAGGGCAAATACACAGTTGCCGTGGCCGGGATGCATGGCAAGAGCACAACGACTTCAATGGTCGGACTAATTTTAGAAGCGGCCGGTTTGAATCCAACCGTCTTTGTCGGCACGCAATTAAAAGAATTTGATGGGAATTTAAGGCTGGGTAAAAGTCAATATTTAGTATCAGAGGCTTGCGAGTATCGGGATAATTTTTTAAATTATCAGCCTAATATCGGCGTGGTGACTAATATTGAAGCGGAGCATTTGGATTATTTTAAAAACATTGCGGGAGTGAAAAAAAGCTTTAAAAGGTTTATCAGCCAGATTAAAAACGATGGCTGGCTGGTTTTTAATGGCGATGACAAGCATGCGCTGCAACTGGCCAAAACAGCCAGGGGCAATAAGATTAGTTTTGGAGTTGATAATCAACTGGTTGATTTTAGGGCGGCGAGCATTGAAATTGGTGATAATGGCGACACTAATTTTACTTTGGCAAGCAAAAAATTAAAAGAGTATGACGGCATCCGTTTCAGCTTAAAAGTCCCTGGTAATTTTAATGTCTACAACGCGCTCTCGGCAATTTCCGTGGCGGCAATTTTGGCAGTCAAAGTTCAGGTGGTCCAGGATGTGCTCTCTAAATTCAACGGCGTTTGGCGCCGTTTTGAATTTAAAGGCGAGCGTGAGGGGATCCAATATTTTGATGATTATGCGCATCATCCCACAGAAATAAGGGCAACCTTAAAAGCGGCCAAACAAAAATTTGGCAACAGAACTTTCTGGCTGGTTTATCAGCCGCATCTTTATTCAAGAACGAATGATTTTTTGAATGAATTTGCGGCCAGTTTGAATTTGGCCCCCGATTTAATTTTAGCGCCGATTTATGCGGCCAGGGAAGAAAATAAATGGGGGATAACGAGCAAGGATTTAGCTGATTTGATGAACAAAAAATTCAAGCGCCCGAAGCCGGTCATTTATTTGCCAAGCTTGGTTAAGATTAGAAATTATTTAAAGAAGCATGTTCAGTTGGGCGAGGTGGTGATGACCATGGGAGCAGGAGATGTATATAAAATTATAAATAAGTGATTCAGGGATAACATATTATTAATAATGAAACCCCGCCAAAGACTTATTGGGTGGGGTTTTCTAAAAATATTATTCCAAGATTTCCATTATTTTATTAGCAAATAACGGACTTGGATCCATAATTTTAATCTTTTGTGTTTTTTCAAAACCCATCTTTTTTAATTGATTTAACGTTTCTCGCAATGTCGAGGCCGTATTAAGCTCATCTTCTTTAACAATAGCAATTTTTGGACAGGCAGCCGGTGGTGTTTCGAAGCATGAATTAATAATTCTAGTCACATCAGATGAGTTAATCTCAACTGGATCACAACCGCATCCTATGATTATGACAATTTTATTTTTTACTTTTTCTATAATATGATTTATGATAGAATAAATATATGAACTATATTGTGCGACATTTGTTTCGGCATAATACGCCGACAATTAATAAGGCGCTTTCGGTGCTTTTGGTGATTAGTGGTTTCTATATGTTCGCCTTTGGCATGTTTGGGCCGATTTACGCCTTATTTGTTGAGAGATTGGGTGGCGATATTCAGATTGCCTCAAACGCTTGGGCTGTTTTTTTGTTTACCACCGGTGTCTTGACATTTATGACTGGCAAATGGGAGAATCAGATGAAGGAATCTGAAGTGGGCATTGCCTGGTCGCAGTTTATTGTAGCCGGGGCGTATATGATGTACTATTTTGCTGACAAAGTGGCGATGCTCTATGTGGCCCAGGTTTTATTGGGGGTGGCAGCTGCTTTTTTTTGGCCGGCGTTCCACAGCCTTTACGGTAAAAATGTTGATAATAAAAAAGCTGCTTGGCAATGGAGTTTTTACGATGCCATGGCATATTTGGTGCCGGCAATCGCGGCGGTCATGGGCGGCTGGATAGTCAAGCATTATAGTTTTGATGCCATCTTTTTAATTATGGCAGTGATGTCGGTAGTGGCCGGGATGTATGTCTTGCTTTTGCCCAAGAAATTATTGTAAATAATAGTTTTAAAATTAATGTCTATCTTAACTAAAATATTCGGTGATCCGAATGCCAAGTATATCAAAAAGCTGGAACCGCTCATAGCAGAGATCAGAAAACTGGGAGCTAGATGTGAAAAGATGAAAGACGGAGAGATAAGGGAATTAGCGGCTGGCTGGAAGGAAAAAGTCAAAAAAGGAAAAACTCTGGATGAAATTTTGCCAGAGGTTTTTGCGGCGACTCGCGAGGCGGCTAAAAGGAAAATGGGCTCGGGTCATTTTGATGTGCAGATGATTGGCGCCGAAGTGCTGCATCAGGGTAAAATTGCGGAAATGAAAACAGGCGAGGGTAAAACTTCTTATGCTGTTTCGCCAGCGGCGGCCTTAAATGCCATTTCGGGTAAAGGCGTGCATATAGTGACTGTTAATGATTATTTGTCCAGGCGCGATGCGGCTTGGATTGGGGCGGTATATAATGCGCTGGGTTTATCAGTTGGAATAATTGTGCATGAGCAAGCTTATCTTTATGACGAGGAATTTTCTAATGAAGAATTTCAGGACGCGCGGCTGAAAAAATTAAAGCCGTGTGCGCGACAAGAAGCTTATGCGGCCGATATTACTTATGGCACTAACAATGAATTCGGTTTTGATTATTTGCGCGACAATATGGCTCGCGAAAAATCAGAGAAAGTTCAGCGCGGCTGGAATTTTGCCGTTATTGACGAGGTGGATTCTATTTTAATTGACGAGGCAAGGACGCCGCTGATAATTTCAGCGCCGGCAGAGGAGGCTGGTGAAAAGTATCAGAAATTTGCCAGACTTATTCCAACATTAAAAGAAGGCGGGGATTATAACATAGATGAAAAGATGCGCGCGGCCACTTTAACTGATGAGGGCATTAAAAAGATGGAAGAGCTGCTGGGCATTAAAAATATTTACACGGAAAAAGGGGTTAGCGAGGTGCATCACATTGAGCAGGCTTTAAAAGCGCATACCTTGTTCCAACGCGATAAAGATTATGTGGTTAAGGACGGCGAGATAATTATCGTTGATGAATTCACCGGTCGGCTGATGTATGGCCGCCGGTATTCTGAAGGGTTGCATCAGGCAATTGAAGCCAAAGAGGGGGTCAGGGTTAAACAGGAATCAGTCACTATGGCCACGATAACTTTTCAAAATTATTTCAGGATGTATAAAAAATTAGCGGGTATGACCGGCACGGCGGCCACTGAAGCGGAAGAATTTTCCAAGATTTATAATTTGGATGTGATGGTCATACCGACTAACAAACCGTTGATCAGAATTGACCAGCCAGATTTGATTTACAAAAACGAGGCAGCGAAATTTGAGGCGGTGATCAAAGACATTAAGGCCAAACAGGAAAAAGGCCAGCCAGTTCTGGTCGGCACGATTTCCATTGAAAAAAATGAATTTTTTTCACATTTATTAAATCAGGAAGGAATTGAGCATAATATTTTGAATGCTAAAAACCATCTGAAGGAAGCGGCGATTATCGCTGAAGCCGGCAAAAAAGGCAAGGTGACACTGGCTACCAATATGGCCGGCCGCGGCGTGGATATTAAGCTTGGCGGAGAGGGCGCTTCCCAGGAAGAGTATCAGGCAGTCAAGCAACTCGGCGGGCTGTATGTGATTGGCACTGAAAGACATGAGTCTCGGAGAATTGATAATCAGTTGAGAGGACGGAGCGGCCGTCAGGGCGATCCGGGCGAGTCAAGATTTTATGTGTCAACCCAGGATGATTTGATGAGGATTTTTGGTTCGGACAGGATTGGTACCATAATGGGTAAGTTAGGATTGCCTGATAACGTCCCGATCGCGCACCCGATGATTTCCAAGTCGCTGGAAGCGGCGCAGAAAAAAGTTGAGGGGCATAATTTTGACATTAGAAAACATTTGCTTGAATATGATGATGTGATTAATAAACACAGGGAGGTGATTTATAGAAAGAGAGATAGAATCCTTGACATATATGAAAGTATGAAGAGCGGGGAAAAAGTTGATAAAAATTCCAAATTCCAAATTACAAATGCCAAACAAATTCCAAATTCCAAATTACAAAATAAAGAAAATGAAAGTTTTCGTGAGATGATTTTAGAAAATGTGGAAGCAGAGATTGAACAGGTGGTGAGCTTTCATACCCAGTCGGATGACGAAACAGCATGGAATATTGATGAAATTTATGAGGTGGTGGATACGATTTTCCCCTTGCCTTTGGAAGTGAGATTGAAAATGGACGATATTCAGAAAACTGCGGGGGATAAGGCTGAAGATGTCAGAGCAAGAGATAAGCTGATAAACTATTTCATAGATTTGGCGCATAAGGTGTATGATGAGCTGGTCGAGAGGATAAATGCATTGGCAGATAACGATACCCCCCTGTCGCCTAGTGGCGACCCCCCCCCTAAAATAGGGGGGGAGATTAAAGTTAAGCCGATGCAACAGGTGGAAAAAATGATTTTACTCCGTTCAATTGATATGCTTTGGGTGGAGCATATTGATGCGATGGACCATCTGCGCACTGGCATTGGTCTGCGTGGTTACGGGCAAAAAGATCCGTTAGTGGAATATAAGCGCGAAGCTTATCAGATGTTTATTCAACTTAATAATAATATTCAGAAACAGGTGGCGTATTCAATTTTTAAGGTCGGGTTGGCGCCACAGGGCAAAGAGCAAAGAGTAATAAACAATAAGCAAGAATTGATTTTTAAGGGTGCGGAGAAAACCTCGAATCAAGAATCAAGAATTAAGAATTATGGGCAAGATAATGTGAGCGTGGCAAAACCGGCAAAAATAGGGGCTGTTTCCGGCACGCAAATTAAAGAAGCGCCAGTAGAATCCAGCCGGGGCGGATCAGCAAAAAAAGTTGGCCGTAATGAGCCGTGTCCCTGCGGATCAGGGAAAAAATATAAGAAGTGCCATGGGAAATGAGGAATCCCGCCAACTGGGCGGGCAAGTAGAAAAAACCACACAATTTAGCTAAAATAAGCCCATTTTGGGCAAAAACCCTATCTATTTGAAATAGATAGGGTTTTTGAATATTTAAAAAATATGCACAATTCACATTTAGAAAAATCAAAACGCAACCAAAGAATCAGGCGGCTTTTAGCCGCCGGCTGGACTCAAACCAAGGTGGCCGAGGAATACAGCATTAAAGCCAGGATTAAGGACACACGCACAATTAGTTACCGAAAGTATGGAGTGCCGGCCATCATTATTGAAGGCAAATGGCTTAAAGATATTTATGGTTTAAGTGTTGGCGACCATATCAATGTAGCCTACGAACCAGATGAGATTAAATTAAGTTTTAAGAAATCATATCCGGAGGACAAAGATATAAAAACCATATGACAAAAGATTGGCCAGAAAAACTTCAAAAGTTTCAAGCCACCCGGAAAGCCAAAGCCGCGTGGTATAAAAAAACAGCCAGTGAAATTCTGCAAGAAAATAAAATTACCGTCTGCTATAAATGTGATTGTCATGGCTGGGGAAAGGTAACCGGACACAGCCGGGCCCACGCCCATGTGAAAGCCAGAAAAATCTGTCTTGCCAGCAGCCAAGAGGATGTTTCTTTTGGATAGTAATCACTGCCTCAATCGGAGGTCTGCTTGGGGCTTTAATAAATTTAGCCATTTCATTGTATGGATCTTAAACCAGAATCAATCAAATATTTAATAGTCCATCACACTGCCACTGCCCGTGACACGACAACTTTTGATGCTGTCAAAAAATATCATATTTCCAAGGGCTGGGGTGATATCGGCTATCACTATTTTATCACCGCTGATGGCAAGATTTGGCCGGGCCGGGCGGAAAATATAGTGGGAGCGCATGCCTCCAGTTCAGACATGAATTTCAAATCGCTTGGCATTTGTTTGACCGGTAATTTTATGGATGAAGTTCCGACAGAGGCGCAGTTGTCCTCGCTTAAGGATTTAGTGATAAAGTTACAGACAAAATATAATATCCAAATCAGTAATGTGTTAGGCCATCAAGAGATCCCGGCCAGTACGGCTTGTCCGGGCACTAATCTGTTAAAATGGGTTCAGGATTTTAGAAAAAATTATAATGAGGTCAAACCAACAAACAATATCGCTCAAGTTATTAGTCATCTTGAGCAAGCCATAACTATTTTAAAAAATTTATGACACGAGCAACCCAAGAGGCAATCAAACATTTAATTGTGGTGTTTTTTTATTCCGGTGTGTCTTCCATCCTGCCGATCGTAATCGCGTGGA
>PFHP01000012.1:11998-12140 GCA_002782365.1 Candidatus Kuenenbacteria bacterium CG_4_8_14_3_um_filter_39_15
GTTTAGCTGTCTTGACAGGTTCTTAATAGTATGCTATGATGAAAGCGTAAAATGAAAAGTGTGAAAAGCACATTCAATCATTCAAAATTAGAAGTTGAGCAAAGGGCAAGGATATGGATTGGAAAAAGTTAACCCTTGACAA
>PFHP01000012.1:12174-12316 GCA_002782365.1 Candidatus Kuenenbacteria bacterium CG_4_8_14_3_um_filter_39_15
GATGAAAAAGCCCAAAACCTTTAAAACCTAAAAACACAGGTAAGATGACCGATTATAGATTAGACATGTTGCTAAATAAAACTACGATGATTTTTATGTAATTTTTATAGCTGAAATTAGCTAAAAGAAATTACTAAAATTT
>PFHP01000009.1:0-4092 GCA_002782365.1 Candidatus Kuenenbacteria bacterium CG_4_8_14_3_um_filter_39_15
AAACTACATTTTTGACATAGATGAATTGAGAACGCCGCTTTGCTAAAAATTTCTCGATCACCCCAAATAGTCGTGCTAGATATCTTATCAACGTCTTTTTTCATCTTCTTTTTACATTTATCGCAGTAGAGAACTTGCATATTAGTATAATAAATTAACCTATTTTAATTATAGCATAATATTTTAAACAATCAAAAAAGGGGGTTATCCCCTATCTAATAGGCAATTTAAGATGTAAAATGTTTTTTCATAAATGCTTTGCCAGAACCGGATTTTAAATATTTTTCAAATACGTTCCTCGTTCGCTTTGCTCATTCGGACCGTACGGGATTTGAACCCGTGATCTTCTCCGTGACAGGGAGACGTGTTAGGCCTGGCTACACCAACGGTCCAGATTATTATTTTTGAAAAAAATCAGGCATTGCGCCGTGATTTCAATGTAACATTATTTTCCGATTTTGACAAGTTAATTAAGCTACTCTGATGCCGGTTTTTCTTATCTCATAAACCATTGGATCAAAATCATTTTCAAATTCTTCAGAAGTAAATCCATGTGGTTCAATTCTGATATCTATCTCTCTCCTTAACTTGCGAAGTAAAAATCTATTTTTTTCGTAATCTTTTTTTAACTTATCGGTAATAACGGCCACATCAATATCACTCCACTTGTGTGCCTTGCCTTTAACTGTAGAGCCAAATAAATATACTGCTCTGCATTGATAATTATTTTCTTGAAGTTTTTGAACGTATTTTTTGACTATTTTTTTGGCTGAATCTTTTGACATAATTTTTTATACAACTTTGTAATTTGATCAAGATGTTTTTCGGTATAACTTTTGGTGCACAATTTATAGAATTTAAACCGAAAATCCGGATAACGAGTTCTAATATTAAAATCATTTACTAAGTCAAGCAGGTCAATTTCTTTTTCACTTAATTTTAAATTAGTCAACTTACAAAGCCTGACTAAATCATGGGAGTAAGGCGCTTCTTTTTTTGTGTCTTTTACTACATGGGCTTTTAAAATTTTTTCTAAAACAATATGACCAAAAAATAATGTGTTGGCATATCTTTTGGATTTAAATAAACTTATCATAGTATCATAATCATGCGCGGCAGTGGTCTTCCAATAATTTATGAGCTCTTTGATGGTGATTTTGACTGGCATAATAGTTGTTTTTGCGTTTGGCTACTAAAATAGTAGCATATTTTTTGTAGAAAAGCAATTCTTTTTATACGCTGCGCCATTTCCAGAAATATTTAAGCCAGGAGATGAGATGGATCCAGGTCAAGCGGGAGAAGGCATCTTTAATCGTTCGCTCGCCAGCGGAAAGGCGGTGAGGCAGATGAATGATGGCGGCTTGGGGAAGATACCAGACTTGCCAGTTTTTCTGCCACATCCGGCGGCAAAGATCAGTGTCTTCTAAAAAGAGAAAAAAATTTTCATCAAACAGGCCAACTTCATCAAGAGCTTTTCTTCTGATCAGAAAACAGCCGCCAAGCACCCAATCAACCTGCTTTGGTTCTCTTAGCTCGTCAGATGAATATGAAAATTGCTGCAAATGTCTTTTGCCTGCTGATGTTGTCCCGAGCCATGTGCGGCGATAAATAAAAGTCAATAATTTTGGCCAGTGATAGCATGTGTTTTGTCTGGTGCCGTCTGGATTGATCATTTTTGGCGCTGCTATAGCAACCCGTGGATTTTGGTTTAGGAAGTCAACTAATTTTTGAGCTGACTCTTGATTTAAAGTAATATCAGGGTTGGCGATTAGCAGATAATCCCCCTTTGATTGTTTAATACCCAGATTATTGCCAGCGCCCATGCCAATATTTTTAGGACTGCTAATAAATTTAACGACTGGGAATTCTTTTTTTAATAATTGATTAAGGCCGTCGTTTGAAGCATTATCAATCGCTAAAATCTCCCAGTTAAAATCAAAATTAAAATTGAGTACATTTTTAAGGAAGTACTTGACTAAGTTCTTATTTTTGTAATTTAAAACGATAATACTTAGTTTCATATTATTGAAACCATTGCTGTATTTCTTCGGGTTTTACTTTTCTAATTCTCATGTTAAATCTTCTTTTTTGTTTGACAATTTTTCTTAATTTGATTAAATCGCGGATTGTCCGCCTTAAAGTTGAATTTTCTAATATTAACACATACAAAAATTTTTTCAACTCGTAGAAAAAGATAAAGGGGAAATGCCTAAAAACATTGATTTTCAAGCTATTTTTCCGGAGCAATAAAAGATGATTGCGGTAGGAAAAAAAATTGACAAAATCCTCTTTTTGGCGGCGATGCCTGATAATGTTCCAATCACTGACTTTGCCCTGGGAGCAGGCGCGGCGGTGATGATAGCCAATGGCTTTGGGAGTATAAATTGCCAGCCAGCCGTTAAGGCGCAAACGCCAGGCCAGATCAATGTCTTCCTGATACATAAAAAAATCATGGTCAAAATATTCTGATTCAAATTTAATTTGCTCCAAAGCGCTTCTCCTATACATCACGCAAGCGCCGCTAATGCCGAAGACCTGTTCCTCCTGATTGTATTGCCCATGGTCAGTTTCCCCTGTTCCGCGCTCAATAAAACGTCGGTTTTTAAAAGCTTGGATGCCGGTGCTGTCAATAATATTAGTTTTTTCCAAGTTTAACAAATTATCCCCATCCCAACTGGAAATTCTTAGCTGATAAAGCTTGCCGCCGACACTGCCGATGGTTTGGTCGGAGTCTAAAATTTTAACGGTTTCTTTAATATAGTCTTGGTGCAAAATAACGTCCGGATTCATCATGAGAATATATTCCCCGCTGGTCATTTTAATTGCCTGGTTCCAGGCGCGGCACAACCCAATGTTGTTGATATTTCTCAAAAGATGGACGGTAAAAAAATTATCTTTGATAAACTTAACAGTCTTGTCACTGGAACCGTTGTCCACAATAAAAATATCAGGCGTTAATCCTTTTTCTTTAAAATATGATTGCTCAAAAATACTGTCCAGAAAGTCTGGCAGGTATTTCATTGAGTTATAGGTGACGATGATGATTGAGACCTTCATAAAAATTTTAAGTTATAAATTATAAATTTTAAAATAATTTTTAATGTCTTAATTTTCAATTTTAAAATTATCTTGCAAAACAAATATGGAAATAATCAAAATAAATCCTATTCCTAAGGGATGGTTAAGATAAGGAGTAAAAATATTTACGGCCAACAGCGAAATAAACGCCAAAAAAATAC
Source organism: Candidatus Kuenenbacteria bacterium CG_4_8_14_3_um_filter_39_15 (assembly GCA_002782365.1). Classification (GTDB taxonomy): domain Bacteria; phylum Patescibacteriota; class Patescibacteriia; order UBA2196; family GWA2-42-15; genus 2-02-FULL-39-13. The sequence continues at coordinate 3,240 of PFHP01000009.1, forward strand.
CTAGTCGTAATCTGTAATCCGTAACTCGTAACTCGTAATCATTTTTATTTAAAATATTCTGCCATAAAATTTGCAATATCTTAAATATTAATAAGAGATAAATAAATACACCGACAAGTCCTATTTTTAACAGCAAGTCCAGATATGCCCATTCAAAGGCATAGGTAGTGTATTCTCCGCTGGCTCCGGCGGTGGCGGCCAACAAACGCTGGTCAACACTTTTATAAGTAACGGTAGTGCCAAAGCCAGAACCGATAACAGGATGCTTGATAATGCTTTGGGCCAATGGTTTTAACATATTTATCCTTGAAGAACCGGCGGCTTCAATTATTGTGGCGCGTTTAGAAATTAATGAGCCGAGATTGTCACCGGAGATTTTGGGAGGCATGGCAATTATGACAAAAATTATAGCCAAAGATAGAACGGCGATGACAACTATTTTTAAAATTTGCCTGAGAATTTGTTTTCTTTGATAGAGCAATAAGTAGAGGCCGTAAATACCGAATCCAGCTGCCAGGCCTAACCAAAAACTGCGGGAAAAGCTGATTATCACGGCGGAAAGAGAAGTTGTGAGTAAAATAAACTTATCATTGCGAGCCACGAAGTGGCGTAGCAATCTCGCGAAGTTTTTGTGAGCCGGGATCGCTCCATCGTCCCGCTCAGGATGAGACTCCTCGCGATGACAAATTGGCAACAGAATAAAAAATGCAAGCAGCGCATAAACTTGAGATTGAATAAAGATGCGGTAAAAATTGCTACTCATCATGGTTATTTCCCCGACACGAGTGTCGCGCACCCAGAGATAAACTTCTGGCAATGCCCAGATAAATTGGTGGGAAAAAATATATAACAG
>PFHP01000009.1:4172-4270 GCA_002782365.1 Candidatus Kuenenbacteria bacterium CG_4_8_14_3_um_filter_39_15
ATCCGGCCAAAAATTTTCTTTTTTTGAAAGGGTGATTAAAGGTAAAAGATAGAGGAAGAATAACCAGTTATTAAAATCTAAAAATACATTGCCGAAAT
>PFHP01000017.1:0-1363 GCA_002782365.1 Candidatus Kuenenbacteria bacterium CG_4_8_14_3_um_filter_39_15
GGGCAAAAAACTTTTAAAAAAGAACTTGAATGCGGCTAAAAAAGAGGATTACAATAAACTCCGCCGCATAAGTTAAAATTACGGTCTTCTTACTTAAATGAATTTCTTCGGCGACGACGGAGGCGACGACGGAGGCGGCGGCGGCGGCGGAGGCGGCGGAGGCGGCGACGACAACAACAACAACGGCTGTTTCTTTATCACAATCACACGTCAAATATATGATAAAGAACATTGCCAATGTTATGACAGTCACCAAGGCCTGCGACTTACCAAGTTTTGACCACCAAAGACCGAGGCCGGTTTGTACGATTACGTTCATTAGGAACCTCCTTTTTTTTGTTAATATGATTTTTTTAATTAATGAATTACCCTGCGCCAAGAGCGCAGGGAAAAGCAAGTTCTAAATTGAGTGGGGAGTGTTTGGAATATAATGAAATGTGTTATTTTGAAGATCAAGAAAAATGTTCAAAATATTCTCCAAAATATAAATAAAGGGACACACTGATGTCCCTATTTTTTTAAGTATTTTGTTTGTCGCTCTCGTAACATTTTGACTGCAGTCAAAATAAAGAGCAATACATCCGATAACACGGCATATCTGAAAAAAGTTTTTACAAAACTTTTTCGCAAATGCTATGCACTTCAGCTATGCGACGCATTATTCTTTCCTCCCAACTAACCCCTTGATAAACCCCCAGCCATAAACCAAATGCGTGGGAATGATATACAAGATTGAAGCCAAGGCCACCATTGGCTTTTTTGTTTTTAAAAAAATCTGAAGCGCTGCCGTTAAAACGGCTAAAAAATAAATCAGCCAGAACGTTAGATAAATTAAATCAAATGGCCGGGGTAAAAATAATAAAAGCCAACCGCCTAAAACAAAAAGCACGAAGAGAAACGGTAAAAAATATTTTATCTTGAGTGAATTTTTCTGGCGCAGCCGGACAAACAATCCCCGCTTATAATTACCCGCCTGGCTTAAATGCTTTTTAAAATTTTCCCGGCGATGATGATAAACCATTACTTCTGGCGCATATAATATTTTTTTACCTGCTTTAATTAAATGATTGCACAAGACGCTGTCCTCTCCCGGCCAGTACTTTTCGTCAAACCCTCCGGCGGCCAAATAATCTTTCTGCCTAATTAAAAAATTCATGCTTGGCCAATCAGTCACGAATTTTTTCTTGCCCGGCCAGAAACGATCGGGATTAGCGCCGCCAAACCAACTCAAATACATTGCTCCGGACACCTGCTGCCAAAAACTGTCTGCTGCTGGCGTCACTCCCGGCCCGGCCACAGCCGTAATATTTTCATCTTTAAAATATTCCTCTGCCTTTGACAGCCAATCATGGCGCGGATAGGC
>PFHP01000017.1:1754-13424 GCA_002782365.1 Candidatus Kuenenbacteria bacterium CG_4_8_14_3_um_filter_39_15
ACTGTTAAAAGCTCCAAATCAAAAGCCCATTTTTTGACCAGCACCCTTGGCAAAGAGCTGGCTAAAACTTCCCGCTTAAATAATTTTAAGCCCACCTGCGAATCCCGGACTCCTTTTAAATCACAAAATATTCTGATAAAAATCTGGTAGCAAAAACTCAATATCCGCCGCAGCAGCGGATAATTGACTTCTGAATAAGGATGCCTTTTTGAGCCAATGACAACATCCACCCCGTAAATTTCCATCAAATTGACGAAATTTTTAATCTCCCTGGGGTGTAATTCCAGGTCGCCGTCAATAAAAACAATCAGGTCTCCCTTTGACTGCTCAAAGCCGTATTTTAAAGCATGGCCCTTGCCCTGATTGATATCGTAATGAAAAAATTTAATTTTCTCGTTTAAATAACTAAAACTCGGCTGATAATTTTTACTGCCGTCATCAACCACAATAATTTCATAGTCAGAAAAATTAGCAGTCAGCTCAAAATTCAGTAAATTCAAATTATCATTAAATTTCTGATTAATATTATACACCGGCACGATGACTGAAATTGTCTTTTTTTCTGGCATAAATATAGTAAATAATGAGTAAAATCAAACACAACCCCATCACGCCAGCCATAATCCAGACCAGCTGCCCAATTGACGCGTGCCAAATCAAAATTAAAACCAATTGCAAGACGCCAATTCCAGCCAACAGCCAGACAAACTTTGTCTGATTAATCGCCAGTAAATATTGCGAGATTAAATAAACTAAACTGTAAAAAAGCATTGCCAGCCCGAACCAGCCCAAATAAGGCGCCATGGCGAGAAATTGGCTGCCGACAATTATCTTGACGATTAAACCGGGCAGTAAAAAATATATGGCCGTGGCCATCGCCCCGGCAATTAAAGCTATGCCCGCTGAATTTTTTAAGATTTTGCCATGGTCGCCCTGATTAGTATGCGCCGCCACGCTCATCGGAAACATCACCGCGACCAACGGCCCGATAACAAAAAATATTATATGCCCGATGACTGCCAAAGCCGCGTATTGCCCCGCGTCCGCGGGATCAAAAAAATGCTTGGCTAAAATTATATCAATATTCATCAGCCAAGTCATGAAAAAAAATGTAAAAAAAACCGGCATTAAATATTGCCGCATGACTGGCATATCTTGGGAGGTGATGAATCGTCTCTCTCCATTATTTTTATAGCTAAATAAAAACTTCAAAGGCAGCCAAGCCAAGACGTAGCCTGCCATGCCGGACAAGGCCACGGCGCCCACCGCGCCTGAAACGTAAAAACCGAATTTAACAAAATAATAACCGAGTAAAATTTTGACCAGGACTGACAAAGAACTCGCGATGGAAAATTGTTTAAATTTTTGTAAGCCCTGCAAAAAAGCGTTATTGACTGAACTGAGCAAAGAAACTAACATCACCAGCGCTAAAACGATTAATGGCACAACACTGGTTAAATTCAAAAAACCAGACAACCAATTTTTTATTATCAAAAACAAGATGAAGAATATCGCGCCTGTTAAAAATATTTTTTTTGATAAGCCAACTAATAAATATGCGATTTTACCCTGTTCATTTTGCGCCGTGAAACCAGCCACAGATTTGACAATCACGGTTGATAAGGTGGCCAAAGGTATGCCCAAAATTGCAACCAGAGCCAAAACAGACTGGAGTTCGCCGTAGCCTTCAACGCCTAACATTCTGGCCATTAAGAAGTTAAAAATATAACTTCCCAAACCGCCAACGGCCGAGCCAGCCAAAAAAATCAAACTGTTGCCGTAAAATTTGTTGTTTTTTATCGCCTGCATCATGCTACAATTATACCAACTAAAATACTTTTGGCAAATAAAAAAAGCCTTAAGGGGCTAAAAATTTATCATTCACCATTTATTATTTATCATTAATACGCTGGCCTGCCTACTAATCTTCTTTTGCCTTTAATGAATAATAATCCGACTATGGGCAAAACCAACCATAAAAAGCTGCCGATGTCACTGATAAAAACAGACAAAAACCAAGGTGAAAATTGGCTTAAAAATTTACTGGGCAGAATCGTCAGCACGATACTGACTAAAAGTCCGGTATAAAGCAAACCAGCAATAACGGCCTGATACCAACGTACAAAAAAATTACTCACATAACTGCTTCTCAAAATTCTTGTCCAGGCTAATATTAAAATTGTCAGAAATGCCGCCGCGGCGAATATTACCAGCATCCCCCACCAGCTATTAGCCCATTCGCCCAAATTCAAGACATCAGTAGGAAAAAAATTAGCCACCAAAAAACCAATGTAAGTGGCGAACAGATTGATCACCATTTGATGCCTGTCAAGCATAAATCCATAAATGCCGATAACTATCACTGCCAGTAATATAATCAAAATATTGCCCACATATCCTGGATTGGCAATTGCTCCAGCTACGTCCATCGCTTCTCCCGGCACTTTAAGAGTGATAGCAAAAAAATTAACCATAAAGGAATTAGATTAACTGCTACTGTTAGTATAGCATATTATAATTCCTGTTCCAATTCCTCCAATAATTTTTTGGCCTGCCTGCTTAATTTCTTCGGCGTCTTAACTGCAATCTCCACTAAGTGGTCGCCCCTGCCCCGGCCATGCAACCTGACCACCCCCTTGCCATTTAATTTAAATACTGTCCCGCTCTCCACACCAGCCGGAACCTTGAGCGTTACTGGCCCGTCAACAGTCAGCACTCCAATTTTATCTCCCAAAGCCGCCTGAACAATATTAATCTGCTGCCGAGATAAAATATTATAATCCTGGCGCTCAAACCCTGGTTCAGATTTGATTCTAAAGGTTATATACAAATCTCCGGCAGCCGCTCCTTTTTGGCCAGCTTCGCCCTGACCCCCAAGTTTTATGGATTCTCCGTTATTTATCCCGGCTGGTATTTTGATTTTTAATTGCTTGCTTAATTTTAGCCTGCCAGCTCCATGACACTGGCTACAAAATTTATCAGGCTTCTTGCCTTCTCCCTGGCAAGTCGGACAAACACTCTGTGATTGGATAATACCAAAAATAGTTCTCTGCTGCTCCGTTATCCGGCCGCTGCCTTTGCATTGCGGACAAGTTATAATTTTAGCGCTTGAGTCATAACCTTTGCCAAAACAATTATCACATTCTGCCATTTTTTCAAAATTAATAATCTTCTCAGCGCCAAAAGCAGAATCTCTCAAACTTATTTCCAGCTGATATTCAAGATCAGCGCCGGCAGTATTTGCCCTTCTCTGCCGCCTTTGTCCGCCTCCTGCGGAAAAAAAATCGCTAAAAATATCGCCTAAATCAAGATCATCAAAATTTATATTTGTCCTAAATCCCTGTGAACCAGCGGAACGCGCAAAATCCTGCCAATTAAACCCTTGGCCAGTAAATCCCCCGCCTGGCCATCCCTGTCCGCCTGCGGCAGAACCAAAACCGGCACCATTAAACGTGGCGCCAAACTGGTCATATTGCTTTCGTTTTTGTTCGTTGCCCAGTACTTGATAAGCTTCATTAATCTCTTTGAATTTTGCTTCATTGCCTGTTCCATTCTTGTCAGGATGATACTGGTGAGCCAATTTCCGGAAAGCTTTCTTTATTTCCTCCTGGTTGGCATTTTTTTGCACGCCGAGAGTTTGATAATAATCTTTTGCCATAATTAAAAAGAAACTTGAAAAACTATCCTTTAAACCCAATTTCTTCCGGCGCTTCTGCTTCTTCAATCTTACCGAATTTCTCCTCATACTTCTTGAGGTTTTCCGTCAAAGCCGCAATCACCCTTTTCAAATGCCCGGGCGACATTATGACCCTTGAGCTAACAATTCCTGCTCCCATATGCGGACTCAAATTTAAAAAATCCAAAATAAATTCTTCGCGCGAATGCGCCACCTGCATGGCGTTGGCATAAACACCTTTTAAAATTTCATCAGGGATTTTAATCTGCATCTGTCTTTGTTGCCCCTGTTGTTGATTTTGATTCTCCATAAATTTTTATCAAATTAATAAATAAACTCTTAATCACTATTTCTCATCTTTCTTGACCTCTTCATATTCCCCCTCTTGTGTTTTTCCGCCAGCCCGCCCCGCTTCGCTTGGCGAGGCCGGGGAGGATGATCCGCCCTTGGCGGACTTTTCTTCATTCCCTGTTCCCTGCCTGCCCGCCGAATTGGAGGGTTGATTGTTCCCTGCATTCTGTTGAGAATACATTGCCGCCCCGACTTTCTGTATTTCAGTAGAAAGCTCCTCTGTTGCCTTTTTAATAGCTGCTACATCATCCCCCTTGCTTTGAGCGAGAACATTTTTCAGAGCTTCTATTTTTTCCTTAACGGTTTTTTTAAGCGCTTCCTCTACCTTATCCCCGGCGTCTTTCAAAGCCTTTTCCGAAGTATGGATTAAAGTCTCGGCAATGTTTTTTGCTTCCACTGACTCTTTCTTTTTTCTGTCTTCCTCGGCATGCGCTTCAGCATCTTTCCTCATCCGTTCCACTTCTTCTTTTGACAGCCCTGTTGAAGCGGTAATGGTAATGTGCTGCTCTTTGCCAGTGGCTTTATCTTGCGCTTTAACATTTAAAATGCCATTGGCGTCAATATCAAAAGAAACTTCAATCTGCGGCACACCCCGCGGAGCTGGCATAATGCCATCTAGAATAAATCTGCCCAAAGTTTTATTATCCGCTGCCATCTCACGCTCGCCTTGCAAAACATGTATTTCTACCGATGGCTGGTTATCAGCCGCCGTGGAAAAAATCTGTGACTTAGAAGTTGGGATGGTAGTATTTCTTTCAATTAAAGGTGTCCGCACCCCGCCCAATGTTTCAATGCCCAAAGTCAGCGGCGTCACATCAAGTAATAGGACATCTTTAACATCACCCTGTAAAACACCAGCCTGCACAGCAGCGCCAGCCGCCACCACCTCATCAGGATTAACTTCTAAATTCGGTTTTTTGCCAAAAAATTTCTCCACTGTTTTCTGCACTAAGGGCATTCTGGTCATGCCGCCAACCATAATTACTTCATCAATATCTTTAGTTCCAAGTCCGGCGTCTTTCAAAGCCGCTTTGACTGGTCCCATGGTTTTTTCCACTAAATCCCCGACCAATTCTTCAAGCTTAGCCCTTGTTATCTTCATTACTAAATGCTTTGGCCCATCAGCCCCTTGGGTAATAAACGGCTGATTGATTTCTGACTCCCCGGCCGTTGACAGCTCAATTTTCGCCTTTTCCGCAGCCTCTTTGACTCTTTGCAAAGCCATTGGGTCTTTAGAGAGATCAACTCCCTGATCTTTTCTAAATTCACTCAAAATATATTCAATAATCACCTGATCAAAATCATCGCCGCCTAAATGAGTGTCGCCATTAGTTGACTTAACTTCCACCGTATCTTCAGACACATCCAAAATTGAAATATCAAATGTACCGCCGCCCAAATCATAAACGGCAATTTGCTGGCCTTTTTTCTTGTCAAAGCCATAAGCCAAAGCGGCGGCTGTTGGCTCATTAATTATTCTTCTCACCTTTAAGCCGGCGATTTCACCGGCCTCTTTAGTTGCCTGCCTTTGCGCATCATCAAAATAAGCTGGCACGGTAATGACCGCTTCCTGAATCTCCTCACCTAATTTTTCCTCGGCATCAGCTTTCAATTTGGATAAAATCATAGCTGAAATTTCCTGCGGTGTATAATCCTTGCCATTCATTTCAATTTTTACACCCACGCCAGCTTGTTTAATCTTAAATGGCAACAGTTTCTTGTCACGCTGTACTTCCGCGTCATTAAATCTCCTGCCAATCAAACGTTTAATGGAGAATAAAGTGTTTAGCGGATTGATCACCGCTTGTCTTTTGGCAACCTGACCAACAATCCGTTCGCCATTTTTTGTTATGGCTACGATTGAAGGGGTCGTCCTGTTCCCTTCCTTATTCTCCAGAATCTTCGGCTTGCCTCCTTCAATTATCGCCATGGCACTATTAGTCGTGCCAAGGTCAATTCCTAATATTTTAGGCATATATTTAATAAAATTTTTAATTTATAATTTCTAATTTTTAAATAATTTTTTAATTTTTTAATTTCTATAACTTCCTTGCCCTGCCCCCTCGCTAAAAGCAAAACTCCTAAGAATAAACTCCCCTCCTATTTCTTCACCACCACTTTTACCTTCTTCGGCTTGGCTCTTTCTTCCTTGGGCACAGAAATTTTCAATACCCCGGCAGCGTATTCGGCCTTGGCCTCATCTGCCTTCACGGCCGATGGCAAAGCCACTGCCCGATGGAATGAACCATATTTGACTTCTTTTCTGTAATAATTCTTTTCATCCACCTCGCTTTTCTTTTCCGCTGAACCTTCAATGGTCAAGACATCATTCTCAACGGAAATATTAACCTTCTCCGGATCAACCCCGGGCAATGGCGTTTCCACATAAACATTATTTTCGTCCTCCCAAACATCAACTGCCGGGGCAAAACTTGACAGTCCCTGACTTGGAAAACTGTCAAAGAAACGATCCATTTCATTAAACGGATCAAGCATTGGTGTCCATTTAATTAGAGACATATATTTTTTCTTTAATTTATAATATAACTTTAGCCGGATACAAAACCTTGCCATTCAGCTTGTAACCAGCTTTAATTTCTCTTGTAATAATATTTTTATCAGATTCTTTTTTTATCACTTCGTGAATCTCCGGATCAAATTCTTCTCCCACCGTCTTGATCTCCGTCACCCCGTTTTCTTCCAAAACTTTCTTAAATTGAGCGGTGACATGCTCTATGCCTGCTAACCAATCTCCCTTTTCCGCCTGGCTATGCTTTAAAGCAAGCTTTAAATGGTCGTAAACCGGTAAAAAAACGACTAATAACTGTTCGTTCGCCATTTTCAGCCATTCACTTTTTTTCTTTGCCGTTTCACGTTCTAAATTATGATAATCTGCCAGAGCTCTCTTCCAGCCATTCAAATATTCATCACTTTTTTTTAAAAGCTCTTCATAGGATAATTCCTTGTCATTTTGTTTATTCATAGTTTATTTTAATAATTTTTTAGTATAATTTATCAGGCCTAGATTCCTCTGATAATCCATCCTGACCGGACCTAAAATTCCCAGCATTTTATCATCAATTTTGGTTAAGATACTAGCACACTGTTTGGCGAAATAATTATCTTTGCCAATTTTAATTTCAGTCTCTTGAACTGAATCAAAAATTTTCTCAACCACTTCATCCAAATGATCCACCACAAAACTCAAATCATATATCAAATCAAAATCCGCGAATTCAGGCTGCGTTAATAAATTTGATATGCCCGTATAATAAATATTATTTTTTTCAAAAGCCACCACCACCGCTGCGTTAGACAGTTCAGCAATTTTTTTAGCCACATTTTTAATGTTATTGCCTTCCTCGCTCTTGGCAGTGGCTAAGGCCTCTTTATCTCCCCGATTAAGCTCAACTTCTTTATCTAAATAATTATCCAAATAACATTGATATCCTTTTTCAGTGGGTATTCGCCCGGCAGAAGTATGGGGATGCGTGATATATCCTTGACGCTCAAGTTCTGCCATGTCATTTCTTATGGTGGCTGAAGAAACATTCATCCGATATTTATCTACTAAAAAGTTAGAACCTATTGCCCGACCAGAATTAATATGTTCGTGTAAGATATTTAAGAATAATTGTTTTTGGCGCTCATTCATGCTTTTCATTGTATTTATAGTATAATCTATCTTTTAGCACTCGTCAAGCCAGAGTGCTAATTTATTATATATCCCTATAAAATACCTGTCAAGATGATGATTTTAGAATCAATTAAAATAGCAAAATTTTCTTACAAAAAAACTCGCCCCGCAGCCGCGGGACTCAAACAGTTTTTGCTCAAAAATTTTGCTATTTTAATTGGCCTCTTTACACCAAAAAGCTGCCGGCCAACCAGAGCTAAGGAATCTTTTCCCCGATTTTACATCGGGGGAGAAGAGAAATTCTTGCCAGGCACCTTTATGGCGCCTGGTCAGTTCCGACATAAGTCAGAATTTAAATTCCTAGGCTCAAAATTTTTAAAACCGGCAGCTTTTTGCCAACGAAAATATAAATTCTCGCTAATTTCTACTGCTAAAAAGCATTATAACAAAAAATAACATCATTAGCAACAAAAAAATTCTAATAATTTTGATTAAAAAATATTTAAATATTAAAACTCCCCAAAACCGGAGGAACAACTAATAGGAGATTTATGTTCCTCCCGATTTTGGGGAGTATAGATGATTTTTAAACCAACTAATCTGGAGGCTTGCCCCCCGACGAGCTGACGCTATCGGGGGGCTAAAACCATGATAAAAAATATTGGAGCATGGCTAGTGATAAAGCAAGTAAAACCTGCCTATCTAAGCATTAATTCTATGGAAAATTCCAGTCGAAACCAGATTATGTCCATAAAAATTAACACGTAACCTCCAAATTAGCTGGCTTAAAATTTTATAAGTAAAATTTTAAAAACAAAAAACACTTCTTTTTAAGAAGAGTTTATAATTCGCCTAATAAAAAATATTATCTGCAAAATATTATCTCTCTTCTCAAAGATAATAAATTAAATTGTCAAAACAGATATCGTATTATCATAGCATATATTCAAAACCTTGTCAATAGTAATACTAGAAAAATGTTTAAAAACAAAAGATTTTAGCTGATATTAGCTAAAATCTTTTATAATAAATCCTAATTACTAATTACTAATTACTAATTTAATTACTTTTTATTTCTACTCCATAAAACTTATCAGTATCCAGAACACTCTTAAATTCAACATTATCCCCCACTTTCACGCTTTCTGGCATCCTTGTTTGAACTGCCCAATTTGGAGCGAGTTTTATTTTACTTTCAAATTCCACACCATCTGTGCCTGCCTGCTTTTGAATCAATAAGCTATAAACTTGTTCCCCGCTCTCCTGCTTAACTGCTTTCTTTTCCTTGCCCAAAAAATATTTCTTGATCAAATCCCATAAATTATAATCCTCGTCCTCTAACGCAGCCATTTTTACTCTCGTGTATTTAAATGGCAATAAATATTTTATCTTCACACTTTTACTCTCCCCCGGAGCAACGCTCATCCAGTTAGCAAACACTGTTTTACTAAATTCTTCAGTGATTCTTGTGCCTGAACTTTCATCTACTTTCAGATTCTTTTCATATTTTTCCAAATGCGGGTCCTGCTCAACCGCCGCGATTTGGAACTCACGGTCAGTAGGCAAAACATCAAATCCTTCAGTGCTCATCAGTTGACTCCCCTGGGGTACATAAAATCTAACATAATCAGTATTAACATGTCCTTCAAACACATCCTCGGCTTTGCCGTTATGCTCTTTGGAAAACGTCACCGTATCAATTATTGCCCCATCACCCATTAGTTCAACCTGATGATCAATCTTGGTTTTAATCACTCTATCGGTTTTGCCTCCCGCCACATTTGTCTGCACCACACTCAAATAATCCCGTGGCGTGTTTAACATCGCCCCTGTCCAACCAAAATCAGACGCCATTTTTTGTATTGTTTCATTATTAAAATAAACTAATAAATGCTTTTCCTTGAGCGCATCGGACACCACATGCCAAACATCCAATATTTTTTGCTTATCAACTTCTGTCAATTTTTTTAAAACCTTGGGCAAAAGATCACCAATAAATTTTTTTGGCTGATTCTCCTCTTTATCATATTCCAATTCCACTTCAATCTGCGCCAGCCGCACAAAATTTTCTGCCTTAACCACTGTCTGATATTCAGGCATTGCTATCTCGCCAGTCAACTCTAATATTTTCTCTAAAACATTGGGCGTAAAAGCAATCACTCCATCCACGGTTGATCCGCCCGATTTGTCATAAAACCACCTAATCTTTTCAGCTGACGCCGGAAAATCAGGAAACCAATTGGCATTCCACGGCTGCCACGTGGGACTAAATAAATGAAATGGATACGGTGCGTTCACCGCCGTTGCCAGCGATCCTTTTAAATCATAGAATCCGCCGCCAGGCACTTGGATATCCACTACTTTGCCGTCTTTCATGTCCACAATCGCATATGACCCCATAAACCCGCCCGTCGGGCGAAGTTCCGCATTATTTTGGAACACCAGCATCCAACGCTTCGGCTCGTCAATCCCCATAATATAAGTCATAATCGCGAATGTATCCCTGGCTTGGCTTAACCAGTTAGTGATCTCTGGAATTTTTTGCTTTAACTCCTCAAATTTAGGCTGATAAGATGCTAATGCTGTATCTTCCAAATCAGTCTCTTCTAAAGTAGCCATGACATTGGCTGCTTTTTCTAGAGCCTGATCCATTTCAATTTTTGCCTGCTGCCAATTAATTTTATTTTTATCCTCCGATATATCCGCCAAGATAGGGGCAGTAGTCGTCGCTTCATCAAAAGTTCCGGAAGATCCATCTTTAATAACCGCGGAAATCCCGCCCCAGACACTAGCCACCCGCATCAAATGCTGTCCGATTTGAGCAGTTTCTCTGGCTACTTTTAATAATTTTTGCCCGGCAGCTAAATCTGGCACAAATGAACCAAGTTTATTGGCTAGCGCCCCCATTTCATTGACAGAAAGTTGGGCGGCTGTAAATTCACGCTCTGCCAATTTAAATTCTTCTTCAGCGCTGCTCAAATTAAAATCTGCCCCAGCCACTCCAGCCTGGTGCAGATGAGTCAACCCTAACTGTGATGCTCCCAATACCTGGCCCTTGATATCCTCCGCCTTATGCAGAGTAACATATACCTGTAATGGCAACACCAGTAAAACTGCCACCAGCGCAAAAACACCCACTCTTTTCCAGACATCTACAGCTACTAAGCTAACTATCTTTGGCTCAAAATCTATTGCCGCTGGCAGCCGCTCCATTCCACGCGCCTTAAGCCAACTAAAATCTCCGAACAAATAAACAAAAACATGCTTAAAAGCAACCAACAACTGCCAGGGAAAAATAATTATTGCTTTTAAAATTTTATAAACCAACTTTATTGTCTCCCCGACTATGCCGGCCAAACCGCGCAAAAAATTGGCCACAATAAAATATATTGCCCGTAATGGCCAAAAAATAATCATCGCCACACCCTTGGCAAATTTTTCCAGCCAACTTTTTTTTAACTTTGACGGCTTATGCCATTCAGTCACTCTGGCTCTTTTTAATTTATCCTCGTCAAAAACAATGCCTCTATTTCTGCCCATATCATTCAGCCCATAATCACCGCTGCCAGCATACCATGACCCCAACTCTTCATTCTGATATAAATCTTCCACATCAATATCTTGTAAATTCTCTGGAGTCTTAATGTCAGCCGGCTCCTCTTCTTCCATATCCTCTATAAAATCATCATCCTCTGTTTCCACCTCATCTTTTTCTATGCTAAAAGACCAGGACAGCTCATCCAGCTCCTTTTGGATATTATCTTTATCTTTTTCTTCATTCAGCATACCGATTTTTATCCCCTAAAACTTCTTTAATAGTCCCCATCATCTTCTTACCTTCATTTTAGCACTTTTTTGGAAATTAAAAAAGGAGTCTGCTAGGACTCCTTCTGTATTTTATTTCCAAGACTTTCCTCCCGGTTTTTTAAATAAATAAAGCCTATTGTTCTCGCCCTGGCGTCCACCAAGTACAATTGCCTGTCGGATTAATGGCTATATATTTAAC
>PFHP01000003.1 GCA_002782365.1 Candidatus Kuenenbacteria bacterium CG_4_8_14_3_um_filter_39_15
GGCCAAAAAATAATGCCGCTGGCAAGGCCAGCCAGAGAATTTTACGGAATTGAATATCATGTTTTTTAAATTCAAGGGAAATCAAAAAAGTGCCGATGATAATGAAAACAAAAGCCAAAATTTGACGGCTAACTAATGATTCATTAATAAAGAAGTAAGCGAGAATTAAAACAAAAATGGGCGTCAGCCCGCCGATGATTGGCAGAAGACGGGAAGCATCTTCACGTTTCAGGGCGATAAACATCAGAAATAAACCAATAGAAAAACTAGCGCCAGCAAGCATACTGATCCAGAATTGGCTTGCCCCTGGCCAGACAAGACTTAATTTAAAAATCAAGGCGATGGGGATGGCCAGAATAATTAGCACCGCGCCAAGGCCGGCAATGTAAAAAGTATAAACAAAGGGATTTTTAATTTCCTTCTTTAAAAGCGTTTTATCAATCACCATCGCAATGGCATTGAGAAAATAGGCAAATAATGTTATAGATAGCCAATTCATATATTTTTATTTAACAATTCCCTGCTCTAATTCTTCTTGCGTGTATTCAACTTGTTCATCTTTTAAGTTGGGGTCGTATGGCGGGTCAGGATAATTAATCAGCCAGGCTTCCTCGTCGCCAATATTTTCAAGGCCAGTGGCAATGTTTTTGGGTATAAAAAGCCTTTCAGGTTTTGAAGCATCTAAAATATATTCCTCTCTTTTACCATTAACATACAAGATAATCTTCATTTTACCTTTAAGGCAAACATAGCGTGCGGCGCGAACACGATGAAGATGATAACCCTTAAAAGCGCCTGGTTTGGCAACGGACAAGTAAACCACTGTTTTGTCGCCGTCTTTAAATAACTCCGTTAAAAAACCGTTTTCTTTTTTATGCGCATCATAAGTAGTAACTTTTTTAACTGGTTCTTTTTTTGTCATAGAAAATAATAGTTAAAATAGCAAATATAATAATAAATATTAATAATAAATTCAAATCGAAGTAATTTGAAATTAAACCCTCTTTTAGTAATTCTAGCATAAAATAAACTGCATAGGTAATGAGGGAAATATAAAAAATATCGTTGGTGATTTTTTTAATTAAGTGCATAGTAAATATTGCTAAATTTAATCCATTCTTTTAGCCTCTCAAAAAAATTATTTTTAGTTAGCGGCTCTTTAATAAATTCTATGGCTACTCGACCAAAAACAATTTCCTTAGCGCTCAAATCTAGCCCGGGTGAGGAAATCAGGAAGCGCAAAATATTTTTGTCCGGTTGGATATTTTTTAAATCATACTCGGCTGTGCCGACCAGCCACCCTTCACTAAAGTTTTGGGTGGTTAATAAATAATTGATATCTTTAAGCTGCCATTGCCAGTTACTTAAGTTTATTGCTGGCCCAATTCGGAGCGGCGTAACAAGGTCTTTTTGATACCAAAGCTTAAGACGCGCCTGATCAAATTTTTGCGTTAGGCGGACATCAAAATAAACCGGATCAACCACCATTTTCTGCTGACAATCTTTGCCAGCAACGGTTTTTATTTTTTCAATCTCTAAAACCCGGCCAGTGGGAGAAAATTTTGAAACAAACGGATTTTCACGGCAAAAGTCATAATCCACTTTTAGATAACCAGCCGGATTAAAATCTTTATAAAATAAAACAGCCAGGATAATAATGGGGATAAGAATTAAAACTATGCGTATGTATTGGTAATATTTCATTCTCTGATTATCTTATAAAGCCAATCACTCCCGAGTAATTTCTCTCCGGCCACTATTTTCAGGCCATATTGTTCAAAGTCGCGGCGAGAAATAAATTCAACAGTGGCCGGCGGAGCAAAGGTGTAGTAATAAATATTTTTTAATTCGGCTAAACGGGCAACGGCCTGATAATCGGCTGGCACCACTAAATCAGTGATAATTCTCGCCCGCTCGGGAAAAAATATCTTGTCAGCTTGCCGGTAGATGACGGCCACCTCATCTGGCTTGATTTTTTGGTTAATTAAGCGTGATTTAATTCGGGACTCGGATAAATTTTTTAAGAGAAATAAACTTTCGTCTGTTTGACGGTAGACTAGATTAAAAGAAGGCATGGCAAGGAGAATTATTATAACCGAACTTAATAATATTTTAGTAACTGATTCATAAGTTCTGCTCTTGTCGGGATCCCTCGTTCCGATTAACAGCGGAACTCGGGATAAATTATATATGAGAATTGCCAGAAACGGCAGAGCTAAAATATAAATTGGCAGCCAGTAACGCAAATACGAGGTGCCAAGGGAAAGGGTCTGCTCATCAATACGGTCAGCAAATTGCCAAGAACCGTAAAACAATAAACAATAAGCAATAAGCAATAAGCAAAAAATTGTATAACTAATTCTTTTTTTATAATTTATTTTTAATATTTTTTCAGGCAGGGTGATGAATAATAATCCGCCGAGAATGGTGGGGATAGACCAGTATGGTAAAAATTGAATTAGATAGTTATATGCATTGATAAGAATTGATTTGGGATCAAAGCCAAAAGGAGAAATTAGCATTTGGAATAAAATGCCGCTTTTAATAGCCGCGCCTATGCCTCCTTCGGGGACTATTGCTTTGTAGCCGGCTGAAATAAAAGCGCCATAAAGAATTTGATTGTAATATAATAAAATTAAAATTGGCAGCCACAAGCCGCATAAAAATAAGATAAAACCAAGCCAATGAATTTTTTTAAATTTGAAAATAAATATAAATAAAATACTAAAAGCAAGCCAGACAATTTCTGAAGCGCGGGTGATAATTGAAAGACCGATGAGAAAACCGGAAAATGGATATTGAAGATATTTAAGATATTGAGGATATTTAATATCTTTAATATCTCTAATATCCTTAATATCTTCTAGGGATAAAAACAGTACATAGATTCCAACAATTAACAATGAAATAAATAGAATATTATGATAAAGTCCTCTAGCTGAATAATAGAGCCAGGCTGGAAAAAAAGAAAGAAGAACTGCAGAGATAAGGGCAACAGATTTATGGTTAAATAATTTATTGATTAATAAATAAAAAAATATTAAGCCCAGAATTGAAAAAAATGGGGTGAGAAAGGGAATAATGGCCGGAGTAAAAATCTTAGCTAATGAGCCATAAATAATGATCATGCCAATAAATGAGCCCGGGGTAACTTTTCCTTCAACGGTGTTCATAGCGCGCAAATGAATCAGGTTTGCGCCAATGCCATTTAACTCTTCAAAATAATATAGCGACTGGCCTTGAGCTAGTCTTTTAATCCAAAAATAATTAGCCGTTTCATCAGGCGAGGAAAATTTAATGGCATCTCTACCGCCTAGAAAATCGTTTTTGGGTGCCATAACCAAGAGATTGAAGTAGGCATAAATACTGAAAAAGACAGTGCAAAAAATCACTAAAAACAGCAAAATTTTGTTGTTTTTTAGCCAAATTGTCATAATCTCATTATGGCGGAAATTAGATAAAAAAACAAGCCCGTTATTATGGGCTTGTTTAAAATATCTAAAATTATCTCTTACTCCACTGCGGAGCGCGGCGAGCTCGTTTCAGACCGGGTTTTTTCCGCTCTTTGGCGCGAGGGTCGCGAGTCAGATAACCGGCGGCGCGCAACGGTTTTTTATTATCTTCGCTGACTTTAACTAGCGCCCTGGCAATACCTAAACGGCAGGCTTCAGAGCTTGAATTTTTTCCGCCACCGGATGTTTCAATGACAACATCAAATTTATCTTTAGCGCCAACCACCGCCAAGGGTAATTCTAAATTTTCACTCCAAGTAAATTGGGGGAAAAAATCTCTGTAATCTTTGCCATTAACAGAAAACTTGCCTGATCCGTTGGGAAATAACTTAACTTTAGCCACCGCTGTTTTCCGGCGGCCTAATGAATATAAATATTTATTCTGCTTGGTATTATTTTCTTTGTCCATCTTAAGTGATTTAGCCATTATTTAATAGTTAATCTTTTCAACATTTCTTGGCGCAACTTATTATTAGGCAGCATACCATAAACAGCGCGCCTTAAAACTTCGGCCTGGCCTTTTTTATCAATTAAATCTTTTAACTTAGTTTTTTTTAAGCCGCCCGGATGCTGGGAAGAACTATAATAAATCTTGCCATTGAGCTTATTGCCACTGATTTTCATCTTAGCGACATTTTCAACAATGACTGCATCGCCCTGGTCCAGATACGGCGTAAAATCTGGCTTATTTTTACCGCGTAAAAGCATGGCGATTTTACTGGCCAATCTGCCGAATGAAATATCAGTTGCGTCTAATTTGTGTTCTTGTCGTTGCATATATATTAATGTTTAGCCCACGAACTCAATTATGGCCATCTTAGCTCCGTCGCCTTGACGCGGTTCTAATTTGATAATTCTCAAATAGCCGCCTTTTCTTTCTTTATATTTAGGGCCGATAACCTCAAATAATTTTTTAACTGCGTTTTTAGTGGGTAAAACTTTTAATAATTCGCGTCGATTGTGTAGATTAGCGACTTTGGCACGAGTCACCAAGCGCTCAACTTTGGGCTTTAAGATTTTAGCTTTGGCTTCAGTGGTTTTAATGTGCTCATACAATACTAAAGAATTAGCCAAATTTTTGAGTAAAGCTCTGCGATGCCCTCTTGGTCTGCCTAATTTTGGTATGACTTTTTGATGTCTCATGCTTAATAAATTATGAATTTATTTATCTTCTTTTTTCGGCCCATCTTGCCGCAAAGAAGGTCGACCGCGTTTTCTGGGTTTTTCTTCGCTGGCCTTTGACTTACTGACTGGTTCAGTATTCTTTTGCGCCTCTTGGGACAGCGCTACTTCTTTTTCTTTAACCTCTTCTTTAACTTCTTCTTTTTTGGCCAAGGCGCTGAATTGTTCAACTAGAATATCAATGGTTAGATTGAAAGCCTGCTCACAGGTTACAGCGCCATTGGTTTCCAAGGATAAAATTAATCTATCCCAGTTGGTCATTTCGCCGACACGGACATGCTCTGTTTCCATACTGACATGATTGATAGGAGTAAAAATGGCATCAACAGCTATATGGCCGATTTCCAGTTTTTCACCAGGCCGATTTTCAGTTGGCAAATAGCCTATGCCTTTTTCAACCACGCATTCCATTTCAAATTTAGCGGCTTTGTCAGTCAGAGTGGCAATGTGTTGCTCAGGATTAGCAATTTTTACCTGCGTTGGCACTTTAAAATCCTTAGCAGTAACTTTGCCTTCGCCGGTCTTACTGATTTTTATCACTAATGGTTCAGTTGGATCTAACTCGCCCTGGATGCTCAAGTTGACCTGTTTAATATTTAAAGTTATATCAACCACATCTTCCTTAACATAATCAAGAGTAGAAAATTCATGATCAACACCGGCAATTTTAACTGAAACAATAGCGGCACCAGGCATAGAAGAGAGCAAAACTCTTCTTAAGCCGTTGCCGACTGTCAAACCATAACCGGGATAAAGCGGCTCAATAATGAATTTGCCTTTAAAATCATTAACTGATTCAAATTTGATCATTTTAGCTACGGGAATGTGTTGCATATAATTATATTTAATAATAAATTCTTTATTTATTATTCGTTATCTTGAATAAAATTCAATGGTCATAGTGATATCAGCCCCAAGGTTCAAATCCTTGACAGCCGGGCTATCAACCACCAGGGCAATTCGGCTCTGTGGGTCAAACTCAAGCCAACTGGGCACATCTTTGCCTGAAACTTGTTTTAAAACTTCTTTAAAGTAACCGTTGTTTTGGCTCTTTTGTCTGATAGTAATCTTATCTTGCAATTTCATCTGATATGATGGGGTTTTAACTTTCTTGCCATTAATCATAAAATGGGCATGGCCCACTAACTGCCTGGCTTGGTCGCGCGAGTCAGCAAAACCAAGACGGTAGACAGTATTATCAAATCTGTTTTCTAAAAGTTTTAACAAGTTACTGCTGACATCGCCTTTTATTTTAGTGGCTGCCTGATAATAATTACTAAATTGCCGTTCGCGGAGACGATACATTTTTTTAATTTTCTGTTTGGCCATGAGCTGGCGGCCATATTCAGTTAGCTTGCGGCCAATGCTTTTGGGGCCGTGAATGCCCGGCGGATAGGCACGTTTAACAATAGCAGATTTGGCTGACAAATCTCTAGCGCCTTTTAAGAATAATTTTTCGCCGATTCTACGGCTTTGTTTGTCTTTTGGACCGATATCGCGTCCCATAATTTTTTTTTAATTTCTAGACTCGTCGCGGCTTTTTTGGCCGGCAACCATTGTGAGGTACTGGCGTGACGTCTTTAATGCTGACAATTTGAATGCCATTGGCAGCTAAAGCGCGCATGGCAGCTTCCCTGGCTGGACCAATACCGCGCACTAAAACATCAACTTCTTTGATGCCAGCCTCTTTGGCTTGCGGCGCTATTGTCTTAACGACTACGCCGGCGGCATAAGGAGTTGATTTTTTAGCGCTCTTAAAACCGCAACGGCCGGATGTGCTCCAACAAATAACATTGCCGTTCATATCACTAATACTGACAATGGTATTATTATAAGTTGATTTAATATGAGCCTGACCACGGCCTTTTAAGAGACGCGGTTGAAATTTACTTTTCTTTTTTTTAGTTGGAGTGGTTTTTTCAGTTGTGACCATATATTTAAAATGTATGAGATATTCTAACTATGTCTTTCTATGTCTTTTGGGCAGATGATGCGCGGCCTGAACCGGCAGTCTTACGGACATTGCCTCTGACTGTTCTGGAGTTTGTTTTAGTGCGCTGGCCCCTGGCAGGTAAATTCTTGGCATGCCTGATGCCACGATAAGTGCCAATTTCTTTCAGTCTTTTAATGTTGCTTAAAATTTCCCTCTTTAATTCACCTTCCGTACGGTATTGGGTGTCAATTATCTTGCGGAGCTGATTAGTTTGCTCTTCATTTAAACCCTGGCATTTCATATTGGGATCCAGCTTAGTTGCTTTAACAATAGCGCTGGCAAGAGAATTGCCAATGCCAAAAACATAGGTCAGGCCTATTACTAATCTTTTTTTATTTGGGAGATTAACACCGGAAATTCTAGCCATAGTCGTGGCGTTTAACGAGGCTTGAAAAGTTTCAAGCCGAGTAGCAAAGACGGGCTTTGCGATGTCCCGCTACCGCGGGATCGCAAAGACCTACACCTTATTTTTTTAGCCTTGACGTTGTTTATGTTTAGGATTTTTACAAATGACAACAACGCGCTTTTTGCGGCGGATAACCTGACAATCACGACAAATTTTTTTTACAGACGATCTGACTTTCATTGCCGAAACGTTTAATTTTTAATAGCGATAAACAATCCTGCCTTTGGATAGATCGTAAGGCGATACCTCGACTCTAATTTTATCACCCACAATCAGTAAAATTCTGTTGATTCTCATTCTGCCAGAAAGATGCGCTAAAATTTTTTGGCCGTTTTCAAGGGTGACCAAAAAATTAGCCCCTGGCAAAAGTTCCATCACTTCCCCCTTCATTTCAATAAATCCTTTGTGGTTAATCTTTAAACCCTCGTCAGGGTAATTGTTATTGGCTATTGAATTGTTACTTTGTATATCTATACTTTTTTAACTTAAATGGGAATAAAACAAAATTGTGTAGCCAAAACTACGCAATTTTCGTTATTTACTCTAATTGCTTGAATATTGAATAATTTTCGTGCCAAATTATGGATAAAATAGTATTTTTCAAAAGGTATAAGTATATTATACAAGAATAATAAGATATGTCAACAGAAATTATTTTGGCTAAAATTAGTTAAAAATTGATGAAATAAAATCACCAATTAAATGAGTGAAGATAACAACATTAACAGCAATAATGAGATGCTCAATCATGATCTTAAAGGTATTTTCTTTTTGTTCATACGCCATGAGGTAACTTAACAAGCAAATTACTATCAGACCCCAAATAACACCGACGATCACTGCGATATCCAACTTGAATATTAAGATAGGGATAATAAAGGTGAGAGCAAAAAATAGTTTGGCTAAAAAAGTAGCTATGGTTGACTCCCAAATTTCCCTATGGCTATGCTGATTTTCTGATTCTTCTGAAATGTGCATGCCAAAAGCATCAGAAAGCGAGTCGGCAACGGCAATAATTAAAATACCACTCATGACTACTGATTTGAGATGAGTGCCTTCATTCAGGCCGACAATCATCCCCAGGGTGGTAATAATGCCTGATGTCAGACCGAAACTAAAGCCTTTTTTAAGAGAAAGTTTCATTGCTTTAATAATACCACTTTTTTTAAAAACAAAAAACAGACCCGTGCGCTGTCTGTTTTTCTAGGTTTATATCAAATTATCTATCGTTGTGGTATCCGCCGCCACTACCGCCGCGATTGAAAGTTCTACGCGGTCTGTCTTCCATGGGACGGGCTTCATTGACTTTTAGGGTACGTCCTTCAAATTCTTGTCCATTGAACATTTCAATAGCTTTTTGAGCTTCCTCATCACTAGCCATCTCAACAAAACCAAAGCCTTTTGATTTGCCTGAGAATTTGTCTTTGATGACAGTGACAGATTGAACTGTACCAGCTGCTGAAAAATATTCTTTCAAAGTATCTTCAGTAGTGTCGTAGGAAAGACCCCCAACATACAATTTATTAGCCATAATTGACTTGTATATAAATTTTTAATAATGTAAGTCGACTTATCTCAATTATAGCTATAAATTGCTGTTTGGGGCATGCTCGCACACATTATACCGCCAAAAAACAAAAAAACACTACTTAGAGAAACTTACTTGAAATTAAGTATTACATGATTTGAATTAAATGTCAAATGCCCTCGAGAGGACTCGAACCTCTATCACAAGCTCCGCAAGCTCGCGTTCTATCCCTTGAACTACGAGGGCATATCTGTTTACGACGGGATTCCTCCCCCGCTCGCGCTGGCTCGGGATAAACTTCTGCTACTTACAATTTGAATACTCGACCAAAGGTATCTGAAAATGGCTCTTGCTCTTGTTCTAAATCCTCTACTAAATACTGGCGCAAAAATGATTTGACTTCAACTGGGTTTTCTTTTTCCAGCGGCACTGTCAGCCGCGGATGCAAGGGTGATTTCATGTCAAAGTAAAGACTTTTAACCTCTGGCGGGTTATAGATAATCCAAAATTTGTTTATCTCATTATATCTATACGACTTGCCGCTTAATTTAATGCCATCATGGTTGATTTCAAATTCCATTGTGGCTGGTTCAGCGCGGTGGTTGATCACCAGGATAATGCCGAGCATGATAATAATTAAAGCAAATAGCCAGTTGGCGGTCAACAGGGAATGAATAATAATAATCAGTGCGATGAGCAGCGTCCAAAAATACCAACCGCGGCGACGCTCATATTTAATATATTCGGGAAAAGTCCATTTTAATGGCTGGTGTTCTTTTTTTTCTTTTTTATCAGGCATATAGTTGAAGTTAATTTTTATATTACTATTTTACCATAGATTGACTAATAAGAAAAGAATTATCATTTTTATTTTATCCGATATTTAATAATTTTCCAGATAGCCAGCAGACCGTCAAAAGAACGGATTTTTTTACCCTGCTTAAAAGAACGGCCGCAGTAAGAAATCGGCGTTTCTAAAATTGTCACTCCGCTTTTAGCTATTTTTGCCGTCAGCTCGGATTCAATCCCGAATCCATTTTCAGACAAATCAATCCCAGCTAGCACCTCTTTCTTAAAAACTTTGTAGCCGCTAAAAATATCAGTCAGTTTTGCCTGGAAAAGGAGATTAAAAAGAGCGGAAATAATTTTCCCTCCCCAAAAATATATTCTGTAGAATGGTTGGGTATTCTTATCCAGATTGCGCGAACCATAAACGACTGCCGCTTTGCCTGCTAAAATAGGTTTTAACAGCCGATGATAATCTGCCGGATTGTATTCTAAATCACCGTCCTGAATCAGAATCAAATCGCCGCTTGACGTTTTTAGGCCGCTTCTCACCGCCGCTCCCTTGCCTGAATTTTTAAGATGGCGCAAAAGCAAAAAGCCGTATTCTTTTTTGATAGTTTCCAGAATTTTTCCCGTACCGTCATCTGAACCGTCATCAACGACAATAATTTCTTTTTCACAATCGGGGATGGAAACTGCAATTACCCGTTTGATGATTTCTTCAACGGTATTGGCTTCGTTAAAAACCGGGATAATAATTGATAATTTCATTTTATTCCAGTTATGCTAAAAAAATTTTTTGGGATCTCATATTTTTCAATGATTGCCTGATTAAAATCATTTCGTTTGAGAAAAATAATTGCATACCCATCAGCGAAAACCGGCGCCCAATTTTCATCATTAACCCGCTTGATTAAAAATTCCTGGCCCCAAGGGGTATAATCGCGATGAGAGAAAAAAATGGCATTAAAATTATATTTTTTGTCTAGTGTTTCCCAGAGATTGTCCCCTTCTTGCGCGGGAATATAAATTTCTTTAAAAAAAGACATCGGATAGGCTTCTGGCCGGTTATCAACAAAAACTTTTTCCCCGAGGGAAAGATGATAAATTAAATAACTGCCAATGTCATAGTTGTTGAAAACAGGCCCCCGAATGTTCAGCGCTCTATAAAACTCCGCCGCCGCATTGTTATTAAGCAACAATCCCATGCCCTTATCGCTGTAAAGTATTATTTGTTGATTATTGATAATGCCAAAACCGGCAATAATTAAAAATAAAATCAGCACGACTGCTTTGGTAACTGCCGGGCGAAAATTGATTTTCTTTAAAATCTTGTCAAAATTATAAGCCAAAATCACTAAAACAAAAAAAGAGAAAAGAGTAAAATTTCTTAAAGCTAAAAATGCCATGCTGCCAAAGGTTATCCCTAGAAAAAAGAAGATCAAAGAAAATTCCTTGCGATTCAAAAAAAACAACAAAATAAAACTGACAATCAGGATCGGAAAAACAATCTCAAAAAGAAGAAGGTTGGGATTATCAATAATACCGATTTTTTCCAAAAACCAGACGGATTGATTCTCCACTATGCGATAGCCATATTCTCTGAAAATATTTAAGGGGTAAAGCGCTCCTGTTAGACCAGAAGGTTGGATTAAAAAGCTTAAGGCGGTCAAGGCGAATGCCAGCGATAAATTTTTTATTTTCTTTTTATCTCTTAGCGCCGGAACAACAATCTCCTCAAATAAGAAAGCCCCGATTAAAAATAATCCGAGAATAAAATAAATATGAAGATTAACCCAAACAACCCCCATGAACGGCAAGGCGGCTAGCCAGCGGTGGGAAATTAATCCTTGGCGATAATGCCACAGGATCCACAAAAACAAAGCAAAAAATAAATAACTAAAAATTTCCGGCCGAATTTCTCTTCTTTCGGCGATTAAGGGAATTAATAATAAAGCGCTTAAAGCCGCTAATGTAAAATCAGAATTCTTTTGGGCTAACTTAAAAAATATAAAGAAAACAAGCAGACTAAAAATAATATGAAATAAAGACAAGCCGCTAAAGCCAAATAATTGCACGAGCAGATAAAAAATTACTCCGCTTCCCCAATGATGATTAATAAAAGAATAATCAGGATTGGTATAAGAATAAAAGTTGGTTTTAAGCAGCTGATTAAACGTTGCGCCATCATTAAAAATAGCACTCATGGCAATTTCGCCATTTTTTAAGTGCCGGCCCAGATCAGTGGTTGTCAAATCAATTTTATCAGCCAGAAAAAAACCATAATAACTTAAGAGTAAGATTAAAATAACAACTTG
>PFHP01000043.1 GCA_002782365.1 Candidatus Kuenenbacteria bacterium CG_4_8_14_3_um_filter_39_15
TAGAACCGCGTTCCAATTTCGGTTGGAGTAAATCTTTGATCCCCGCAAATTTTGCGGCAGTTTTTATACTTATTTCCTGATTCCCAAATTCTTTGCTGGATTTTAATATCTTATCCACTGATAAAAAATAAGCCTCATCTTCCAGAATGTTGGGTTCAATCCCCAATTCCTTGGCCATGCGTATTTGTACATTAACATAATCTTCCCACATTTCCATTATCTCATAAGCTTCCTTTGCAAATTCGCCAGCCATCTTCTTTGCTGCTTCATCATTTTCTGCACGCTTTTCCTTAATTATATCAGTTCTCTCTTTATACGCTGCTACATCATCTCTCTTACTGCCAAAAAAAATTTTATTTAATCTGCTTTGCTCTTTTGCTCCTTTTTTTAAACCCCTAAACTCTTTACTGTTTTCCCGCGACTTAATATCTTCAGATAGCATTCTGTGTTTTGTCGCAAAATTTTCGGGTGTAGGTGCATGCATTCTTGTTCCAAATTCTTCTTCTATTTTCATATTTTTCTCTTTTAATCTTAATAAACCCTCTTTTATTAAGATTTTAAGTTATTAATAGTTATTAACATCCTGCCTTAATTCTACCCCCCCCCCAGTAAAAGATGTCAAATTTAAAATTCCAAACTGAATTTTATCAATTCCTTTTTAATGATTTCATCATCAGTTTCAAAACCTTTTAAATAATCAACCTTTTCAGAATAATCAACATCTTTAAAATATGCTAATTGCGTTCTGAATATTTTTTCGTTAAATTCGCCCCCAAAAATATGTCTAGCTTTTTTTGTGATTTTATCAAGCGAATAAAAATCCCTCATAATAAAATATAGGTCAACATAATCCTTCCACTTGGCGCGCATTCCCAAAGCATAGGCCTTCATGGCGGCTAGAGTTAAGAGGTCTGGCATTTTAATAATATCATCCAATTTTTTCGCGTAGTCTATCTTAAAATCATATTTAAAAAAAGTCATTTTTACTTTGTTGACTACCAAATTGAATTGGCCAGTTTCAGCATAAAGTAATTTATCTATTTTTACTTGCTGGCTTACTTTTCTCTTAATAAGAACATTGCTAAAATTTTTATCAGTAAAAAGATCAAAATCAATTGAATGACGATGGCCAATATGTAAAGCCATGGCCGTGCCGCCAACCAAACCAAAATCTTTGGAAAAAGATTTAACTAATGGCAATAATTTTATTTGATCAGCAGTTATTATTTCTTTATGCATATTTATTAAAATAAAGTTCAAAATAATTTTTTGTTTTTGACAAATAATTACATCTTTTCTGTCGTGACTTCTGCCTGAAAATCCGAGCTGCTTTTTTTAGGCCTAAAATTTTAATCGCTTTTTTAACATCATCCCAGTCACCGTAGTTCAAAACTGCTTCCAGAATAGTCGCGTCTGAAAGTGCCTCATAATTTCTTGTTGACCAGACCAAGTATGGTCTTTTTTTAATGAAATCTTGTATCATCATGTATCTATTTTATCATAAATTAAAAATTTACGCAAAATATAAAAAATGCTAAAATATGCTTATGAGCAGAAAGTTAATTTTTATCATTTTAATTATTATCTTTGTTTCTCTGGCTTTGTTTATTTTCTTGCCTAAAAAACAAAACCCGGAACAAATTAATCCATTAAAAAATATGCCTGTCATAACTCAAAATCAAATCATCCGCCAGCCAGCGGTGGCCGGACAATTTTACCCGGCTGATAAAAAAGAATTAAACGACATGCTGGAACAATTTTTAACCAGGGCCACGACCACTGATATCGCCGGTCGGCCGCAGATTTTAATCGTGCCTCATGCCGGCTATGTCTTCTCCGGCCAAACAGCGGCTGATGCTTTTAAAACAGTGGCTGGCCAACCCTACCAAACCGTCATCATTCTCGGCTCAAGTCATAATTATCCGGTTGTTGGTCTGGCGCTTTATAACGGCGATGCCGTGGCCACGCCGCTTGGCCAAATTAAAGTTAATAAAAAAATGGTGGACAAACTGATTAACAATCAATCAGCGGTGGATGATAAAACAAATATTTTTATCAATAATGACATTCACACCCCGGAACATTCATTAGAAGTTCAGCTGCCATTTTTACAAAAAACTTTGGCTCCCGGCTGGCAAGTCGTTTTAGGTTTAACAAATAACGATGACTTAAAGACCTTAAGCTCCATCGCCGAAGACCTGAATAAAATTATCCAAAAATATCCTTCAACCTTGATTGTCATTAGCTCTGATTTGTCGCATTATCCAAGCGCTCAAGATGCTGTCTACAGCGACCATAAAATTTTAGAGGCCATTTTAAGCGAAGATGCTTCCGAGTTAGAGGAGGCCACGGAAAAAATCATGGCTGAAAATTTGCCCAATCTGGTCACCTGCGCCTGCGGCGCTTCGGCCATCAAGATTGGTATGTTGATTGCTGACAAGCTTGAACTCACTGGCACAAAACTTCATTATTCAAATTCCGGAGATACTGAATATGGTGATAAAAATAAAGTGGTTGGCTATAGTGCTGTTGTGTTTACAAAAAACCAACAGCCAACAATCAACAATCAACAATATTTATCGCCGCAAGAGCAAACTGCTGCTCTGCAACTAGCTCGCAATACTTTGGAATTGACATTCGGTTTAACCAAAGAAAAATTTACTGACTATCAAAAATACCCCGTCTTTGCGGAAAAACGGGGTGTCTTTGTCACTTTGAGAAAAAATGGCGAACTGCGCGGCTGCATCGGCTTAATTGAACCGGTTTCCGAATTGGGTAGCGGCATCATTGAAATGGCTAAAGCCACCGCCTTTAATGACTCTCGCTTTTCACCTCTAACCAAAGAGGAATTAAATAAGATTGAAATTGAAATTTCTGTCCTCACTCCGCCGCAAAAAATTTCAGATCCTGAAAAAGAAATTGATCTTGGCAAACACGGGGTAATTGTGCGTTCTGGTTCGCACTCCGGAGTATTTCTCCCACAAGTTGCCACTGAAACCGGCTGGGATTTAGAAACTTTTATGGGCCAACTATGTTCGCAAAAAGCTGGTCTGCCCGCCAACTGCTGGAAAAATGGTTCTGTTACAATTTATACCTTTGAGGCACAGGTGTTTGAGGAAAAATAAAAATCAAAAAGGAGGTCATAAAATGTTTAAAATGGAAGGAAGACATTTAGTAAAATGTCGCAACCTAACTCTAAAAGAGTTGGAGGAACTTTCTCAAAAACAGGTCATATGGGTAAGTGCTCACGACTCTACTCAAGAGGGTATAAAACGAGTCACGGTTATAAATTATCCCGGGTATTGTTTGTGCAGGGATGAATGGGCATTTATTAGATATGACCTAAAAAATCGAGCTGGATTCTACTGTACAGCCAGCCACTGTTGGGAGGGCCATTGGCACACTAAGAAAGGGAACTGGGTAAAGTAAAAACCACAATATCTTATAAAGGTTTGTGGTTTTTACTTTGTGCTAAAACTACTCTCCGGCAGAGTCTCCCCTTAGGGACTCCGACGACAATAATTTCCCCACCAAAAAACTCGGCTATTCAGCCGAGTTTTTTTAAATTAGACAAAAAAAGAGTGACATTGTTCTGGCGCTAGCCTACTTTTGCCAATAACGACTATCATCAGCGATGAAAGGCTTAACTTCTGTGTTCGGGATGGGAACAGGTGTGACCCCTTCTCTTAAAGCACCAGAAAAATATCACTCTTTTTTATATTATTTATTGAGTAAATATACAAGCTTTTAGGAATCCGTAAAAGGCCAATTAGTACAATCTAGGCTGAATCTCTTACGAGACTTACACCCGATTACCTATCAACCTGGTAGTCTGCCAGGTGGCCATAAAATCCTAATCTTAGGAACAGCTTCGCGCTTATATGCTTTCAGCGCTTATCTAACCCGAACTTAGCTACCCAGCGATGCCATTGACATGACAACTGGTGCACCAGAGGTTCGTCCTTCTCGGTCCTCTCGTACTAGAGAAGGGGTCCTTCAAGATTTAATACGCTCACAGTAGATAGGAGACCAAACTGTCTTACGACGTTTTGAACCCAGCTCGCGTACCGCTTTAATTGGCGAACAGCCAAACCCTTGGGAG
>PFHP01000002.1:0-10376 GCA_002782365.1 Candidatus Kuenenbacteria bacterium CG_4_8_14_3_um_filter_39_15
AAATTTTCCTCATGCTCCACAAAAGCCGCTTCCGCGTCCATCATCCAAAATTCCGTCAGATGCCGTCTGGTTTTGGATTTTTCCGCTCTGAATGTTGGCCCAAAATCAAACACGCGGCCAAAAGAAGCAATGGCAGCTTCTAAATATAATTGCCCAGACTGTGATAAATACGCTTTGCCCAAATCAAAATATTCCAGTTCAAACAAAGTAGTCGTGCCTTCGCAAGCCGCCGGAGTTAAAATCGGCGCATCAATTTTAATAAAATTATGCTGACGCAGCCATTCATAGGTAGCGCGGATTAAAGTGTCGCGCACTTTTTGAATCGCCCACTGCCTTGACGACCGCAGCCACAAATGCCGGTTATCCAATAAAAATTCCGGCCCGTGCTCTTTTTTGCTGATCGGATATTCTTCACTTGGAATTTGATAAATTTTAAAATTTTTCACCTGCACCTCAAACACGCCCGGCTGTTTGGGATGTTCGGTCACTGTGCCGCTCAATTCTATGGAAGTTTCCAAAGTAATTTTCTGCGCCTCATTCCATTTTTTTTCACTGACATCTTTCTTGTTTAAAATACACTGTGCAAACCCCGTGCCATCGCGCAGTTGCAAAAACATAATGCCCCCGGACGAACGGAAATTATAGATCCAACCCTTGAGAGTTACTTCTTTATTTTTATAATTTTGTAAGTCTTTGATGAACATAATTTCATTATTTTTTTTCCTCACATTTTTTATTCTTACAAACACACTTAACACCATCCTTTGATTCTGCTTCGCCAATTAACACGTCTTGTTTTTGAGATTCTTTAAGCACCTTACTGATATACTCTGGAGCATGACACCCGTTAGACATGATGTTGATGAATTATTAATAAAAAATTAGATATTATGGAAATTAAAAACCATAATTCATAATTTATAATTCATAATTCTTAATTCGTTACTTCACCTCCCAGACCACGGTTGTCTCCACCACTACCTCATTTTCTCCAGCTTGAATTTCCGGAGCTGGCATTGCCCCGCCGCCGCCAATGCCCAGAGACATTTTCTTGCTGTAATTTATTGACGAAGGATAATAAACCTGATTTTCATAAACATTGATAATGTCGCCCAGTTTAATATCGGTTTCAGCCACAATGCCCTCGGCTTTTTCTTTAGCTTTTTTAATCGCTTCTTTGCGCGCTTCATTTCTCAAAGCAAATTCATCGTCAATGGTAAAATTGATATTGCCAATTTGGTTAGCGCCTTTTTCAGTTGTCTTGGCAATCGCGTCGCCAATTTTATCCAGATTGCGTATTTTAATGTTGACATTCTGATTGACTTCATAGCCTTTTAGCCGTTGGCCGGTATTAACCGTCCAATCGTAAACTGGGCTTAAATTATAATTAGTGGTCTGAATGTCTTTTTCTTCAATGCCAATGTCTTTTAAGGCTTGCATAATTTCATTCATTTTGCTCGTATTTTCTTTGACTGCCAGAGCCGCCGTTGCCTTGGCTTCGGTTTTAACGCCCACAATTAGATTAGCAATGTCCGGTTTGGCAAAAACCCGGCCAGTGGCCGAGACTGAAAACTGGTTATTAATCTCGTCCTTTTTGGTCGCCATAACTACCGAAACAATGACAATCGCCGTCACGCAAAGAAGCGCCAAAAGCTTAAACCAGCCATGCTGCCCGCCGCGACATTTTTTTTCGCCTGTTGAATAATTTTCCATAAATTACCTCTTGGGAAACGCCATGGCTTTTTCTTAAAAAGCTCCAGAGCATTTCCATTAATTAATAATTAAATTGTACTTTAAGTATAGAATTTTAAGGGGAATTAGTCAAAAAAAAAGAAAGGCAAGGAGTTATTATACGGCTCCTTGCCTTTGCCTTCCCAATTATTTGGTCATCCAACGAACCATTGCTATAATTATTGCAAATATAACAATGGTTGATATTCCTGTTACAACCCACCCTCCGAAAGACGCTGGGTAGGTTAAAAAACCGACAAATTTCACCCGAATTTCATTTATGGGCGAAAACCATTCTGTCACCTCTTCAAAAATGGCGTACAGAATGATTAAATAGCCGGGAATCAATAGTCTCCTCATTTCTCCTCCAAAAATTTTCTATATCTATAATTAGTGTTTCTGTTTTTATTAACATAATTTAACATATTCGCAACATTTTGTCAAATCTTGCCAAAATTAATGATTCTGCCAATATGCCTCGGCTTCTTTTTCCAGCTTATCCAAACGGTCGTAATAATCAGGATACTCATTCAAATGCGCCAGGGTAATCTTGCCAGTCATTAGGCTGTCATCATTAGTCACATTGGTTTTGGCATCACGCGTGCCATGCTCCAATTCCACCCCCATGCCTCGCCGGAATTGTTCTACATCAAATTTTGACCAATCAATCCCCAATTGCTCCCCGATCAATTTTGCCTCCTCAACCGTGAACTGTTTTTTGTACGCCATATTTTTTAATTTAATTGTTAATGTCATCAGCTTTTATTTTAGCAATTTTTCCAAAAAATATCAATCTGTTCCCAATTTGTTCATCTTACTGTATAATACCAATATATTAAATAAACTTACCTCTCTTATGTCTCAAGAAGAAAAAAAATTATGCTGCGGCGCTCGCCGTTTCTTTTTATTCAAGTTGCTTGGCTTGTTTATTTTTCTTGTTATTATTATCTTGGCCGCCGTTATTTTTTTAAACAACTCTAAACAATCGGCTGATAATCAAAAAAACGGGGACAAAACCGCCCAAAACATTTCTCTCCCGACTGAAAAAGATATCTATTTAACTTTTTTGGATGAAATCTACGGCAAAATAAAAACCAATTACTGGAAAAAAATCACTGACGCCGAACTGACCAACCTCTATCGTCTGGCTCTGGAAAAAATAACTAACCAGCCGCAAACCCTGCTTTTAAATAATCAAACCGGCCTTGACGCCCTCTTAAAAAAAATTATGGCCGAGATGGATGACAGCCAGAAAAAAGAATTCGGTCTCAATCTGGCCACTCTTGTGCTGACTAATCTTGAACCTTTTGGCCGGGGCGGATTATTCAGCGAAAAACAAACCCAGGAGCTGGAAAATACCGTCCAGAATATTGATCCGGCTGTTGACCTCTATCAAGTGCTGGGCATCGGCCGAGAGGCGACTGAACAACAAATCACTGAAAATTACCAGCAAAAAAGCCAGCCCCTAAAGAATATCGCCGTTGATGAAAACAAAACCGCGGAAGAAAAACAAGCCGCCCAAGAAGAATTAACTCTGCTTGACCGGGCCTATACCACCCTTAAAGACCAGGTTAACCGCCAAACTTATAATCAAGCCGGCATTGAAACCAGCGTCATTTCTAAATTAATCTCGCCCGGCATCTTTTACATTCATCTCAAAAAAATGTCCCCCACCTCCTTTGACGAATTCCAACGCGCGGCCGATGCCATGGCAGACCAGCCAGCCAGTCTGAACACCCTGATTCTTGATTTGCGAGGCAACATCGGCGGTTCGGTTGATTTAATGCAATGGTTTTTAGGCCCCTTTATCGGCCCGGGGAATTTGGCTTATGAATTTTTTCACCAGGAAGAATATCAGCCGTTCAAAACCCAATTCGGCTGGCTGGCCAGCTTGGTGCGTTATAAAAAAGTTGTCATCTTAATTGACGCGCAGGTCCAATCTTCAGCTGAAGTCATGGCCGCCGCCCTGAAAAAATACAATGTCGGAGTGTTAATTGGCGGTAAAACCAAAGGCTGGGGCACAA
Source organism: Candidatus Kuenenbacteria bacterium CG_4_8_14_3_um_filter_39_15 (assembly GCA_002782365.1). GTDB lineage: Bacteria > Patescibacteriota > Patescibacteriia > UBA2196 > GWA2-42-15 > 2-02-FULL-39-13. The sequence continues at coordinate 3,756 of PFHP01000002.1, forward strand.
TTGAAAAAATCTTCCCCCTGGACAACCAGATTGACCCGGCCCAAAAATATTCTATGTTTCTAGCTCATAGCCTGACGCTCCGTGAGGACAATCAGCCGATTGAAAGCCGGGGCGTTGATCCGACTATTAACATCAATGATCCTGATTGGGACAAACAGCTGCTGGCTTACTTCAATTATCCCGAGTTGGTCAGCGCTGTTAAAAAAATCTGGAATGAAAAATAAATTTTGTTTTTCCATAATATCTACAAATAAAAAAACCGCTCAAAGGGCGGGGCAAAAAATTATATTTATAAAACATCTTAATTAATTCCTTAAAACTGGAGCCGTCTCCGAGGTTTGAACTCGGTACCTTCGCCTTACCATGGCGACGCTCTACCGATTGAGCTAAGACGGCCTAATCCAGCTGGATTAGAAATTGGAAATTGGAAATTGGAAATTTTTATAATATATCTATCTTATCCCGATATCCCTGAATTTTCATTTCATCTCTTGAAATGCCGGCAAGGGTATTAAACGCTTTTTGGGCCAATGGCTTATTTTTATTTATTATAGCCACTTCTAAAAGTTGGTCAAGTAACTTTTCATTTTGCGGCTCAATTTCAACAGCCAGTTCAAAATACTCTTCCGCCTTCTCCGGATAGCCTGTCCGCCTGTAGGCCACCCCCAATTTCTCATAGACCCAAGCCTGCCTATGCCCCAAATCAAGAACCTCTTGTCCCAGCTTCTTTAACTCATCCCATTTTTTTACCAGCTGATAGACATTAATTAGCTCCCGGTAACCGTCAAAAAAATTTTTATTAATCCTGACAATATACCGGTAGGCCTCTTCGGCTATTGCCCATTCCTTTCTTATCACATATATTTTACCCAACCCCATATAAGCGGTAATATTTTTCGGGTCACTTTGTAAAATTGCGATAAACTTATCTTCAGCCTGATCAAGCTGCCTTTTTTTCAAACACGTTTCTGCTTCAAAGAGATCATCATTCAACTTCTTCCCATCATCAACCTCAACTTCTTTATCTTTTTTTATTCTGCTTAATAAGCTTAATTTTTTAACGCCCCTGCCTAGCCTGTGCTCTAATTTTCGCCTGGGTATTTTAAATTTATTAAATAAATTTTTCAGCGCAATTAACCCGGCCTCAAAAAAATGAATGAGTCTTTTTTCCAGCCGCAATTCCAGTAATTTCTTTTTCACTTCCTGCTGTTTCTCCACTACCGTTTCCTTGATATTAATTTTACGCAGCTTGCCAATATTTTGCTTAAATATCAAAAAAATCACAGCCAGAGATATTATGATTATTGACGTTAAGATAATATACCACATAATTACTGAATTTTTTCTAAAATATCAATAAAACTTTTTACCTTCAGGCTCTCCGTGCCGACAATCACGCCCGTGGACAAATTGCCGATAATAAAATCATTAACATTGGCAGCATCCACGCTCCCGCCGTAAATAACAGTAAACTTATCAGCCAACTGTGGATCCAAATCAATGGCTGTATATAAAATAATCTGCACAATATGCTCCACGACATTATGCTCCACTGCCTGGCCGCTGCCCACCACCCAGACTGGCTCATAAGCTAAAACTAATTTTTGTCCGGGCCTAAGCTTAATGTCTTCCAGCGCCTTAGTCACCTGCTGGATAATTACCACATCGGTCTTATGCTCTTGAAACTCCTCAAAAGTTTCACCGACACAAATCACCGGCACCATATCGTTCTTAACAATTGCCTGCACTTTGCGATTAATGTCATCGTCGCTCTCACCCAATTTCCTGCGCTCGCTATGTCCGACCAAGACATATCCGCAGCCTAATTCCGCCAGCACTGCCGGTGAAATCTCGCCGGTATATGAACCGATGTCATGGTAAAAAACATCCTGCGCGCCAAGCTTAAAATTAGAATTTTTAATAATTTCTCCCACTGCCTGAAGAGACGCAAAATTCGGGCAAATAACAACTTCCAAATTATCATTACTCTTATATTGCCTGACCAACTGCTTAGCCAGATCAATACTCTGCTGATGATTCAGCTTCATCTTCCAATTAGCGATAACTAATTTTTTGGTTTTATTAAGCATATATTTTTAAACAATTTTTAAAATTCCTAAGGTTATCAAAGTTACTATCATGGCTGAAATTAAAACCCCTATACTTATCAACACAAATGCCTTTTTAGGTTTTATTCCAAACAGCCAAGCGGCCGCCACCCCAGCCCAGCAACCGGTTGTCGGTAATGGCACAGCCACAAACAAAACCAGAGCCACGTCTCCGTATCGGCTATATTTATTATAGAATTTTTTTCTGGTCCTTTCAAAGACCCAGTCAAAAATGAGCTTAAAAAACTTTGACTTTTCACTCAAATACTTTGATATTGGCCCAATTAAAATTACCAGAAGCGCTGTCGTTGCCAAATTGCCTACTAGCGACCAAAATATGGCCGAAGCCACAGACATTTGATAAACTTCTAAAGCTACCGGAATAGAAGCTCTAATCTCTGCTACTGGCAAAACCGCCCAAATCATTGTGGCTATTTCCGGTGGTAAATTTTGAAATAAAGGCATAAAGTTTTTTAGAATTTCAGGTATATGCAATTTTTTTGCTTCAACTGTTTGAGTCCCGCGGACGCGGGACGAGTTTTGAAGTGAAAAAATTGCATATACCTGAAATTCTCACTGCCATTCCCAATTATCAAAGACCCACTGGCTCAAAAATTTATTTTCCTGGAATCTCTGCTCTTTTGTTTTCGCCCCCAATATCACCACCACAATACCAGCTGGCGCAAATTCGCTTGTGACTAAATTGGCCAGGCAAAACCCGGCTTCATCAATATAGCCAGTTTTGCCTCCCTCTATATTAAGATAACTTTGTAATAATTTATTGGTATTTTTTACTTTATGGCTCTGACCAGCTATTGTTTTAAATTCATAACTTTCACTTAAAAGCGTTTCCCGAATCAGAGAATCGTTTAAAGCCGCCCGCAAGAGACGCGCCACATCTTCCGCTGTCGCCGAATTCCTGGCATCAACTCCTGTCGGCTCAAAAAAAACGCTGGCTTCCATGCCTAGCTCTTTGACCTTTTTATTCATCTGGGCTATAAATTCATCATAACTTAAAACCGTTGACCTGGCTAAAGCATCAGCCGCGTTGTTCGCAGAAGCAATTAATGATAATTTAAATAAATCCCGCAGATTCACCGCCTCGCCCGGTTTCAGAACAATTACTCCTCCATTGGCTTTATCATCTTGAGCAATGGTCGCATTCTCATTCCAATTAGGCCCCTGCGCGATAAAAACAATAGCTGTCAAAAGTTTAGTGATACTGGCAATCGGCCTTGGCTGATAGCCATTTTTCTGAAACAATACTTTGCCAGTTTTCATGTCTAAAACAAACGCCGCCTCTGCTTCCAATACCGGCTCAAAACTGCCAGTTATTTTTCTCTTAGGGTAATCATCATTTAAAGTACTGGCGCCTAAAACAATCCCGCTTAGAGGGAAGGCTAACTGACTGGCTATCATTAAGGATATTAATAAATTAAACATAATTCTAATGACTGGTTTCCGCCAACACTTCTGTCAGGCTCTCCGATTTAGACAGTTTATCATAATCTGGCAACTGCTCAACTTCGTTTATCCCCAAATGCTTCAATAACTTCAAAGTCACCTGATATCTGTTATTATCAATCACTTTATCCTCTTCAACTGAAATCAAATCCTTAATCAACAAATTCCTTAAAATCAAACTGCAATTAATACCTCTGATTGTTTCCAATTCCAATTTGGTTATCGGCCCGCGGTAAGCAATAATTGTTAAAGCTTCCAACTGCGGCTGGGTCAACTCGCTATAGATCTCTTCTTTGGCTAATCCCTCAACCACACTTTTATTTTTGGGATTGCTGACCAGTTGCACTTCACTGCCAGCGACTACAATATTTATGCCGCTCTCGCCACTATTATATTTATTTTTCAAATCTTCCAAAACCACTTCAACTTCAGCCTTGCCTGAATCACAAAGCCGCGCCAAATCTTTAAGCGCCAGCGGCTTACTGGCTACAAATAAGATTGATTCTATTTGGGATTTCAACATAAAAATTAACAGTTTACCCCATTATTAATAATTGGGGGTTAAAATTTTCTAACTTCTATTTCGCCAAAAACACTTACCTGCTCCAGAATAATTTCTCTTTGTTTGGCCAACTCAAGCAGTCCCAAAAAAGAAACTATTATTTCAGTCCTATTATTAATATTACCCGTCAGCTCACTAAAATTAAAACTCCTCTTTTCTTTTAAAAGGTTTTGAATTTGTTTAATTTTCTCTTTAATTGAAATAATCCGCTCCAGAGATTTTTTGGGCAATCTGGCAATATTGTCAAGCCCTTTAATAATCCCGACAAATACTTCTCTCAATTTAACCGCGCTTAAAGTCCGCCCTGGTTCAAACTTGACTAGTTTCTGGTAAACAGCCAGCGGCCGGCTATAAGCAAAATCATCACTTAAAAATTTTTCAGCCACCAGTTTGCTTGCCTCAACAAATTTCTGATACATTTTCAATTGTCTGGCCAAATCAATTGAATCTTCTTCCAGCTCCATCTCCAATTCAGGCAAAAGGGCTCTTGATTTGATATATAAAAGTTTGGCGGCAATTAATAAAAAATCGGCCAACATCTCCGGCTCTTTTTTCTCAATCGTTTCCAGATAACTGATGAACTGCTCGGCCACTGCTGAAAGAGACACTTGGGTTATGTCAAGCTCTTCCTGCTCAATCAACTGCAAAAGTAAATCAAGCGGCCCTTCAAAATTTTCTATTTTTATCTCCATTTAATTACTGGTTCTCAACTTTTTTCTTTTGCAAAAATACGGATAAGGCAGTCAAGATAACAGCCAGAAAAACTAAGATGATATAAATCGCCGCATTTTTATAGGCAGCCACTACATAGCTGCCAGTCTGGCCAATTAAGTGAAGCAGTACCCAGCTGGCACCAGCCATATAAGCCCAGGTCACCACATGCCAATTTTGATTTCTCTTTTTTAAATTCACCCAATAATACAGTAAAAACATTAATAAAAATATGGGCAGGACAAACGCCGCATGAAGCAGCAGTCTATACAATTGGTAATCTTCGGTTCTTTCTCTGGGATAATAAATTCTTGTGCTTGATAAACTTGATTTTTCCGTGACATAATATGGCCCAGCGCCATAATATCCCTGATTGCCATCCTGGCTAACAGTTTGCTCAATCACTGGGTTAGCCAGCCGATTCAAATCAAACATCACTCGCTCAAATAAAATAATTACCACGACTGCCAAAATAATAGTTAATATTACTCCTAAAACAGATATCTTATGCTTTGGCTTATCTGCTGGTGAAGCAATTTGCGTCGCTAAAACATTAGGCATATATTTTTAATTAATTATTAATTATTAATTATTATTAAAACTATTCTTTTCCTTCCTCATGCCACTCACTAATAAAATCACCAACAAGCCGATCATCATTAATCCGCCAACCAACATAATCACTATAAAGCCAGTAAACCCTTTTGATTCTGCACTCTCTGGCGCGTTAATAGTCGTATTGTCTCCCGCCTGCCGTAAATACAAATCGCTACTCATTTCCGCCCGCGTCATTAAGCGATACAGTTTGGTTAAAAAATATTTATCTTTCGCTGGTCGCAACCAGGCATTGCCGTTGTCGTCATAAGCTAAATTTTCCAGGCTATTCTTTTTAAGCCAGCCGGCATATTGCGTGGCAAACTGCGGCAACTCCTGTTTGTTATCAGTGATCACATAAAGCAAAATTCCCAGCGGCTGATTTTGATAATATCTGTCTGAACGGACATTGTTTTGATGCTCAACAGCTGAAATCTTTAAGGGGTAAACAATTTTGTTCGCGGCAAACTCAAGTTTGAGCGGAATCGCATGCCCGCTATTCAGCTGATATTCAACATTAGCCGACGGATAATCATCAACAATTTTGATGGCGGTAAAATACCAGCCGCTTTGGATATAACTATCTAAAATATATTTGCTCGACTCCGGATACTCATAACCATTGTCTTTCAGCCACTGGCTCAAGGCATCAGCATCATTGGCCTCCAGCACCGCGATTTGATAATAATCAATTTGCTTGGTTTCTAAAACATAAACTCCCTTTTCGTCATAACCCACGGGGCTGACGCCCATCAAAGGCAGCGGCTGTGGATAATCATAAAGCGGCGTGGTCAGCTCTTGCAAGGAGGTAAACAACTCATCCGATGACTTGCTCACTTCAGGCCTTGACGGCGTGGGTACAATCCAGGCAAAATCCTCGGCATTGCCCTGAAAACTGACGGATAAAACCAACGTCTCCTGATTATTTTCATAAAAAATCACCGCCTGCTGCTCTGTCTCCCAGGCATATCTCTCCGGCCTGGGCACAATCATGCCATCAGCCAAAACAGCGGCTGGCGCTAAAAAACTGACTGCTAATAAAGCAAGCGCGATTCTTTTAATCATAAAAACTTTTTAATTTCTAATTTTTTTGAATTACGAAACTGTCATTTTGTGTATCCTCCCCTCCTCAGTTGAGTTTAAAAGATTGATTATCTTTTAAACGGATTAAGGGGAGGAGGT
>PFHP01000002.1:10397-21837 GCA_002782365.1 Candidatus Kuenenbacteria bacterium CG_4_8_14_3_um_filter_39_15
TCAAATTAATTATTTCTTTTTTAGTAAGGCGGATTACTTTTTCCCGCTTCGCCGGAGCGATAGCGAAGCGAGTGTTCTCTTAATTTTTTTAGGCGCTGAAAACTTTCCGGCAAAAGCATTTTCCAGCTGATAAAAATCATTGGCCAGCATCTTGACGCTCTGGATAAAACTATCTCCGGCAAAAACCGCTGTTTTATTTTTCAAAAAATCTTTATCAATGAAAACCGGCAGCTTATACATTGCCCCAAAAGCCGCTATCGCCCCGGGCTTGACTTTTAATTTGCTCTTCAATTCCTTTTCCTTGGGAATTATTACTTTGGCCACTTTATTATATATATCAAGTATAGATTTTTTTTTATCCGGTTTCTTGAGGCGCAACTCTTTATTTAATCGCACGGCCGCCTCACTCACCACTTTTTTCAACTTTTTTAAATCAATATTTTTATCCGCTCCGACAATCGCCAAAGCGTAAGGCTTCTCGCCATTAATAAACGGCTTGTTGAATTTAACCAGCAAGCTTTTGGCGATTTCGTTGAGCTTCAGCCTCATAGTTTGCGCCGCGTCATAGGCAGTATAAACCGTTTTATGCGCCACAACTTCGTGTTTAACCTTACTTTCACCTAAATATTTGAGTAATTTTTTAGAAAGCATATGGGTAAAATTTTAAATTAATAATTTTAAATTTTAAATCAATATTTAATTTTAAATGACTTAATTTTAAAACAAACTAATTAAATAATCTTTTAAAATAAAGCATTAAAAATTCATTTAAAATTTATAATTTAAAATTTAAAATTTTTTAATATGCTTTGGGATAAAAAATCACCGTCAAAGTGATTAAGATTAAATTCACCCCGAGCAAGACTAATATTTTAAATACGCCCGCTGCTGGATTTAAGACAATGGTTTCCGGTAAAAACAACAACGCGCTGAAAAAATCCCCAGATAATAATCAAGCGGCATCCAACCCCACCACTTTTTGTGCCACCAGACATTATCTTTATTAAACTTGTGCAGGGAAAATTTTGGATTTAAGATAAACCACAAAAAATCCCAAACCTGCGTAAACAAGACAAACATAGCTAAGAGCTCAAGTTCCTGCCAGATAGTCCAATGCCAATTCCAGATAAAAACCAGATGAAAGACTAATAACAAAAAAACCATTAAGGCCGTATGATAGCCGGTCAATTCTTTTTGCCCTGATATCTTCCTGAAAATTTTATCCAATCTGCTGCCAGCTTTTGGCTTCCAGGTCGGCAGTTTGCTTGCCCAGCCCTGATCGCCTTCAATTTGAATTTCCAAAATCGCCAAAAGAATAGCGATGGCAAAAAAATAAATAACTTTTATTAAAAATAATAAATTCATCTTTTTCTTTGTTCTTTGCCGGTTGTTTTTTGTTTTCTAAAAGGCAGTCTCACCTGCTCGCCTAATAATCTCTTGGCTGCTAATTGCCCCTTTTTAGTCAGCTTAATTTCCCTGATAAACCATTTATGCGGCGTTCTCACGCCATAGCCAATCAGCAGTTCCTTATTAATCAGCCGCTCCAAACTCTTGGTAATAATTTTAGCGACTAAATTCTCCCGCGGCTTGATTTTAAAGTTTACATAAAAATCACCAAGTTTTACCCGATTAATCCGATAGTCCTTGGCATTTAAACACTCTTGTAATATATATTTTTGTAAGGCAGATAGTCTCATAATTAACTGCCTCCTAATAATGGCATTATATCACAGCTAGCTAAAAATTAAAAACCGCACAGTTAGCGGTCTTGTATCAATCCATAAAATTTTATATTTTGGTTAATCCACTGCCCTAATCTTATACTATTTCGGGTAATAAGTCAAATTTTCCGCCTGTTTTAGGTCCCTATCTGCCAACTGGTCAAATATTTTTTCTGCTCCGAGGTTAAATAATCAATTTTCACCCCCATTGCTTTTAATTTCAATTTGGCAATATTTTTATCAATTTCTTGCGGCACATCATAAACTTTTTTCTCTAATTTTTTATAATTCTTAATCAGCCACTCGGCGGACAATGCCTGATTGCTAAAACTCATGTCCATCACGCTCGCCGGATGTCCTTCAGCCGCCGCCAAATTAATTAACCGCCCTTGAGCCAGTAAATATATTTTTTTATTATTCTTTAAAATATATTCGTCAACAAACGGCTTAACTTTTTTCTGGCTCTTAGCTAATTTGGCCAAAGCCTTAATATTTATCTCCACGTCAAAATGGCCGGAATTACAGACTATGGCTCCGCTGTTCATCTGCTTAAAATGCCGCTCGTCAATCACATTTATATCGCCTGTTAAAGTTACGAATAAATCACCGTAGCCGGCCGCCTCATTCATTGTCATCACCTGAAATCCATCCATGACTGCCTCAAGCGCCTTAAGCTCATCCACTTCAGTCACCACCACCTGCGCGCCCATGCCCCGCGCTTTAGCGGCAAATCCCCGGCCGCACCAACCATAGCCAGCCACGACTACTTTTTTACCAGCCAGCAAGACATCAGTCGCCCGAATAATCCCGTCAACCGTACTCTGTCCGGTGCCATAACGATTATCAAAAAAATGTTTGGTGGCCGCATCATTGACCGCGATAATCGGATATCGCAACTGGCCGCTCTTGGCCAATGCCCGCAGTCTAATTACCCCGGTGGTTGTTTCTTCCGTTCCACCCATAACCTTGGCCGCGTCTTTACTCCGCTGGGAATGCAGCAGCGACACCAGATCCGCCCCGTCATCCATGGTTATTTGCGGCTGAAAATCAATTGCCTGATTAAGGTGCCGATAATATGTTGTCTTGTCCTCGCCGTTAACGGCAAAAACTGACATGCCATAATCCTTAACCAAACTAGCGGCAACATCATCTTGGGTTGAAAGCGGATTTGACGCGCAGAGCGCCACGCTCGCCCCGCCAGCTTTTAAAGTCCGCGTTAGATTCGCCGTTTCTGCCGTCACATGCAAACAGGCCGCCATTCTCACGCCCATTAAAGGCTTTTCTTTCTCAAACCTCTGCCGAATCAACCTCAAAACCGGCATATCTTTATCTGCCCAAACAATGCGCTCTTTGCCCGCTTTGGCTAATTTTATGTTTTTAATGGCTGATTTGATGATTTTACTCATATAATTAAAGTTGCTGCCTGATTTTTTCCGCTATTTCCGCCTGCTCTTTTTTGCTGGCGTATTCTTTGCTCCCCCACATTTTATAGCCGTCATTTAAAAATCTGGGGATGACATGCCAATGGGCGTGAAATATAACCTGCCCGGCGGCTTTACCATTATTAATGCCCAGATTAATCCCATCCGCCCCGGTAGCTTCTTTGACGGCTAAAGCGACTTTTTTTGCCGCCACAATCAACTCCCGCAGAATCTCCTCCGGCGTTACCAATGAATTTTCATAATGCTCCTTAGTCACCACTAAAGTATGCCCTTTATTTACCGGGCTAATATCTAAGAATGCCATGATTTTATCATTCTCGTAAATTATTTCCGACGGTATTTCTTTATTCACAATTTTACAAAAAACACAAGACATAAAAATTAATTTTAAATTACAAATTTTAAATTTTAAATCAAATCTCAATTAATAAATTTTAAAATTAAAACATTTAAAATTCATTTAAAATTTATAATTTAAAATTTAAAATTATTCAGTACGCTAATATTGAAGTATAACATTTTGCTCTTCCGCGTCAAGCTCCCCATTGATCACCTTGGCTATATTAAATGTGCCATATTTTGGCGCTTCCATAAAGCCCTGCATGGCTGCTTCTGCCAGCCAGCCGGAATTAATCCAGTCTATCAACCACTCATTAGCATACTTTAAATTTTCCTGGTCAAGCCCGGCTCCCAAATTTTTCAGCCAGCGGCGATTAAATTTTTCCTGACTGCCTAAAGGCTCCGTAATGATAACCGGCAATCCCAAAGCGCAGTAAAAACAGAGCTCCGATGGTTTAGTCCAGAGAATATCCGTTGTGCGCATGAGCAAATTAAACTTGGCAAAATATTTTTCTCTCGCCGGTTCGTATAAAATAAAAATATTTTTGTTTAATTTTGTCTGTAAGCCTAATGCTTGAACACTGCTCTCAAAATATTTTTTCACATCCTGATGAATACCGGCCACTAAATTTATTCTTATCTCCGCCACTTCCAATTTTTTCTTCAGACTCTTTATCAGCGCTATGCCCATCTCTCTTTGCGCTCCGGCGCCGCCGACCGCGAAAGTAATGGTCAACGGCCGTAATGTTTTAGCCGGTATTTTAAACTTTACCTGCTCCTGAATTGTTTTGCTATACTTGGCAATATATTTATTATTAGGATCCAAATTTCTTAAACGATTAACCAAATCCTGGCGCAGTATATTTAAATTTTCTCTCCCGAGACACTCCCGCGGCAGCGGAAAACCAGTAAAATAAATATTTTCGCGGCTCACTCCATAGAGCTGTAAACGTTCATAGACTCTCAAATTGGGTACTAAATACTTAATTTTACTGGTAGTGGCATTCGGTGCTGCCCAAGCTCGGCTGACGTCAGCGTCACAAATTACTAAATATATCTCATGGCGATAACCAAATTCTTCAGCCATATAAGCAACGGTAAAAAAAGTCGTCAACATGGGTAAATTCTCCCGGTCTAATCTATCAATCAAGTCTTGGCCCCAGTGTTTCTTTTTAATCATGCTGATATTAACTTTGAGCTGTAAACTCTGATGAATCAAATTTCTTCTGGGATAGAAATCTTGGATTTTCTGCATCTGATCCATACCCCAAAACAACGCGTCTCCTAAGAGCGGCACGTGTTTGGCGCGCGAAATAAATTCATACGGCTTTCTGCCCTTATCCCAAATTTTTTTGTCAGCCAGTGGAATACCCTGGTAATTATTGGCCAAAGTCATCTTTCCCTGCCTGTCTAAAAACCGCAAGGGAAACGCCGCCCTTTGGTGGCCATAACCAAGATCCACTGCCACTAAACATACTTTGCGCATAAATTTAACCGCTAAAGCGGATTAATTTAAAATTTAAAATTTAAAATTTAAAATTTTTAAAGATTGTCTTTTAAATTCCTAATCTGCACGTCGCTCTCTAAAATATAATCCATAGGCGCTTTATCCGGCTCAACATTAATTTTTAAATTAATATGAACCAGCTTCACCTCCAATGGATTGGCCGGCGCAGTCAAAGCCACATCGCCTTCTTTGCCGGAATAATTGCCATCATAATAAGTAAACACCGGCTCATTAGCCTCATTTCTAACATATTGGGAAATCACCGTGGCCACTTCATTGCCCGGCAAATATTGCAATGGGCTGCCGCTGGCTTCTGTCACACCTTTGGTAAAATCAGAGCCGGCTAGATAATAACGGACGCGCTCTACGGCCACATCGCGATCATAATCGGCGTAAAAAATAAACTCAAAATCATCCGCGCTGACCAAAGCATAAGCGCCGGTATCTCCCGGCAATGCTTCTCGTGCCTCTTTGACCAATGTTTCCACGCCTCTTTGCGCTTCCGCGATGGCCGTTGTTTGCCCGAAACTGAAACTTTGCACGCTATAACTCTGTTTGATAAAAAGCCAAACCAAGATAATCACAAATAAAAATATGCCCAGAGTAACCAAAATCTCCATCAAAGATAAACCGGTTTGATTTTTATTATTTATTCGCATATAATATATTATATCATTAATATGCCATAATAAAAACTATCTAATATCTTTTAATATCTTAAATATCTCTATAATATCTCTATGCTTAAAAAAATCATTGCCATCTTTCTAATTACCAGCCATTTATTGCTTATCACTGGCAGCTGCAACGCTGATGCTGCTTTTAATCCAGATTTTATCATCGCTGATGCGGAATTGATTGACTATGACACGATGCATATGGACCAAATTCAAGATTTCTTAAAAAGTAAAAACAGCTACCTGGCCACTTATGTTGATCCTAATGTGCGCATCACTGCCAGCCAAGCCATCTATGACGCGGCCAATCTGCATAAAATAAATCCCAAATATATTTTAGTCCTCTTGCAAAAAGAGCAGAGCTTAATTGAAGACGGTTCCCCGGTGAGCGACCAACTAGACTGGGCGACCGGCTACGGTATTTGCGATAGCTGTAAAAAAACAGATGACAAAGTCCAAAAATACAAAGGCTTTACCAATCAAGTTGACTGGGGCGCCGGCGGCACCAGATTCTATTTTGATAATCCGAATAATTTCACTTTTCAAGTCGGACAAACTTACACCATTGACGACCAGAAAGTTAATATCTCTAATAACGCCACGCGGGCGCTCTATATTTACACCCCGCACATTCACGGCAATGAAAACTTTTTTAACATCTGGCAAAAATGGTTCTCGGCCGTTTATTTTGAAGGCTCACTGCTTCAAGACACCAAAGACGGCGGCATTTATCTTATCCGCGACGGTACAAAACATCCTTTTCTTTCCAAGTCTGCCTATCTTTCCCGTTATCCGTCATTTGAACGAGTCATACCAGCCAATCCGGCTGATTTAGATAAATACCCCACTGGCGCAGCCATTCAATATTCAAATTATTCACTGCTCCAAGTCCCGACTGGCGGCATTTATCTCTTAGACGATGACACTCTCCGACCAATTGTTTCCAAAGAAACTTTTCGGCTTTTAGGCTTTAACCCGGAAGAAATAATTTCAGTTAAAACCAATGATATTTTCTTTTACAAAATTGGCCAGCCGATTAGCGAATCAAGCGCTTATCCCACTGGCGCTCTTCTTCAAGATAAAACCAGCGGCGGAGTTTACTATGTCCAGGACGGGGCCAAATACCCGATTATCGCGCGCGAACTGATGAAACTCTATTACCCAAATAAAAAAATAACTCCCATCACTCCGGCTGAACTTAAAAATTATCCCACTAAGGAGCCAATCAAGCTCAAAGACGGGGAATTGGCTACCTCGCCTGATAACCCGGCCGTCTATGTCATTGCCAACGGCGAAAAACGCGCTTTTGCCACAACCGCGGCCTTTACCAAATTGGGCTATAAATGGGAAAATGTCATTAAAGTTCCAGCCAAAGTTTTAGACTTGCATAAAACTGGAGAAGTAATAGCAGAGATAAATTAAATGCTATTTTAAATTAGCTTAATTTAAGAATTAATGCTACATAGCATTCCATTTTATCTGTCAGAATTATTTTTTAAAAGACATAAATTTTTTTCCAGCGAAAAAATTTACTCTATAGTTCGCAAAATTCCGCCAAAGGCGGACCAAGCAATTTTGCTCACCAAAGCTTTTAAAAAATAATTCTGCCAGACAAAGTTAGTTTTAACATAATTATTACTAAAAACTCAAAATAATATTTATTCTATTGCCGTTCTGCGGTATTTTGCTGGTAATGCTGTAGCGAAATTTAAATCTGGCGTCTTTAATGTTATCTTTACTTAAGAGCAATCTCCTGGCTTCATATTCGGTTTTGCCTTTTAGTTCATCTTTGAGCGCTGACAGATCAAGCGGCAAAGAAATTTGGTTTCTAGCATGAATCTTCAATTTGGCCGTACCTTTGTTCACATCAAATTCAGCCACGGTCACCTCAAAAACATCCTGCGAGGTCTGGACTAATTTTTTATCGCCCGCTGTTTTCTCCATAATTTTTTTCAAAATATTCTCCCTGACTTTATCTTCATCCCAAGTCAACGCCTTGGCCTTGGTGGTGACTTTCATTTCAAAATTTTCTATCTCCTCCTCAAGCTCCACCGTTTTTTCCACGCTCTCCAAGCCGTATTCAACCATCTCCTCCCGCAGTTTCTGCCCGGCCAAAAGACCGGCTTCAATTTTCTTTTTTAACATCGGCTTCAATTCGGCCACAATTTTTTCCTGCGCGTTTTTTAAATCATCTGCCGACACCACTCTAATCACCTTGTTTGTTCCGCCCAAGAGTTTGTTTTTTACCTCGCCGTATATTTTATTCTGTTTGGAAAAAGGCAAATCAATAATGGTCAGCCTGCCCGGAGGGATATTGCCCTCTTCGCCCGCTTCAGCCGCGACAATGCTAGCCACAAGATTGCCATAAATAATATTGCCTTCAGCCGATACCTCGGCTTTGGGAATCTCAATATTATCTTTTAAATAGAACACTAGCCCGTCATCCGTCACCAGTTTGTTCTGTGTCGTCAACGGCTGTGCCAGGCCAGTTTGATTGAAAAATACAGCCTCGCCCGCGGCCTTTTCGCCCACATTCTTTTCGCCAGTAGTGGCAAATGTTTTTGACAAACTCTCTTCAACTTCAACTATCTCGCCCTGAAACTTATTATTCACCAGATCTTCCTTGGTTAGACCGGCATCAATTATCACCTCAAAATCATTCTCTACCGCTTCAGTTTTCGGCACGACTGTCACGTCAACTTCGGGAAAGACATAAATAAACAAAGCAGCCACAAAGGCAAAAAATAGGCACAGCAAGAAAACCCGCCAAATTTTACTTTTTTTTCTCTTTGGCCGCGCGCTATAATATTCTCCGCCGATAGATTTTTGATGATAATCGTAACGAGTCATAAACGTCATGTCTTATTGCAAAATTGCCTTGATCCGCCTGACACCGGCCGAACTCGCCTCTTCCTTAATAATTTTAAAATGCCCCAGCACTCCAGTCCGCGCCACATGCGGACCGCCGCAGATCTCGCGGCTGTAGTCACCGATGCTATAAACCTTGACCTGCTCGCCATATTTATCAGCGAACACTCCGATCGCCCCTTTTTTCTTGGCCTCGGCAACAGGCAGCTCAACAAAGTTAACCGGCAAATCATCATCAATCAGCTGATTGACAATTTTTTCTACCGCCGCTTTCTGTTCAGCGCTCATTTTTGCTCCGTGCGAAAAATCAAAACGCAAACGTTCATCCGTGATATTTGACCCCCGCTGAAAAACATGGTCGCCCAATACCTGCCTTAAGGCCGCATGCAACAGGTGCGTGGCTGTATGATATTTGATAGTCTGCTCTGTCTGCTCGCCCAGTCCGCCTTTAAATTTCCCGGCCGCGGCCGTGCGCGACAGCTCTTGATGTTTTTTAAACTCCTGATTAAATCCTGGCTCATCAACACTAAAACCTTTCTCATACGCCATCTCTTTTGTCAGCTCCAGAGGAAAACCATAAGTCTGAAACAAATTAAACGTTGCCAAACCACTTAGCTCCGTTGTGTGCTTTTGTGTTTTCCGCCCTCTCCCCGTTCCCCTCTCCCGCAAAACGGGAGAGGGGCTAGGGGTGAGGGATTGCACTTTTGTGTTTTCTGTACTTTTGTGAAATTCTTTTAACCCTGCCTGCAATGTCTTGGTAAATTTATCTTCCTCTGTTTTAAAATTAGCCAGCACAAATTCTTTGTTTTTAATCAACTCCGGATAAACATCCCCCATCGCCGACATCACCGCTTGCCCAATTTTATGGGTAAAATTATCCTGAATGCCAATCATTCGGCCGTGACGGATTGCCCGCCGGATTAATTTCCTGACCACATAACCTTGGTCAACATTTGACGGCGCAATGCCCAGATCATCGCCCATAATAAAAGTAGCGGCGCGCAGATGGTCGGCGATAATGCGCATTGATCTGACAAATTCGCCTTCATATTTTTTCCCGGCTAATTCTTCAATCTTATCAACCAGGGGCTTGATTAATTCCTGATAATTATCCTGATAGCCATTTAACACTGAAACAGTTCTCTCCACGCCCATGCCCGTATCAACATTTTTCTGGGCGAGCGGTTCAAATTTTCCGCTGGCTGTTTTGTTGTATTCCATAAAAACATCATTCCAAATCTCCACATATTTGCCGCAGCTGCAAGCAGGCTGGCAATCGGGCCCGCAAGCTGGTTTGGCTGTGACATAAAACATTTCTGAATCCGGCCCGCACGGCCCGGCCGCTCCGGCCGGTCCCCACCAGTTTTCTTTTTTGCCATATTTAAAAATCTTTGCCTCGGGTATGCCCAAACCCTGCCAGATGTTAAACGCCTCGCGATCAAACGGCGCGCTTGCCCCCCGTAGCTTGAGCGAAGGGGGGTCTCCGGCAAAAACAGTCACTGCTAATTTCTCCACCGGTATTCCCAGCCACTTCTTAGAAGTTAAAAATTCATAACTCCATTCAAGCGCCTCTTTTTTACCATAATCGCCCAAAGACCAATTGCCCAGCATTTCAAAAAAAGTCAGATGCCATTGGTCGCCCACGCAATCAATATCCCCTGTCCTGACGCATTTCTGAAAATTTACCAGCCGTTGGCCAGCCGGATGTTTTTCACCCATCAGAAAAGGCACCAACGGGTGCATGCCGGCCGTAGTAAAAAGCACGCTGGGGTCATTTTCCGGCACCAAACTCGCGCTCGGAATAACCGCGTGCCCTTTTTCAGCAAAAAATTCTAAATATTTTTTCCGTAATTGTTCAGAAGTCATATTGTCTTTATTTTACCAAAACCACCAAAAAAATCAATTTATGACATTTAATAAGATAAAAATTGACATGAGATAAATTTAACTATATAATTACTACAGAAAAACTAATAATAATTATATGAATACATCCAGTGTTAAAATACAAACTAATAACCCTCATGTTGTTAATTCCATTCTTGATGAATTACGGCTGTTGCGAACAGAAGTAATGATGCTTTTCCCGCAGGAAAATATTGAAGATTATGCTCATCCCAAAAAGATTAAGAAATCTTATCAAAAAGCTAAAGACAAATATTGATTAAATTAAATTTATGAAATACTACACTTTTCGAACTATTATTGAACCCGATGAAAATAACACTTATCACGGTTGGGTGCCAGCCTTAAAAGGCTGTCATACTTTTGGCGATTCCATTGAAGAAACAAAGAAAAATTTGAAAGAAGCCATAGAAGTATACGTGGAAAGTTTGGAAACTGATGGCGAACCCATACCGCAAGAACAGGGGTTGGAATCGTTTGAAACCATTGCTCTCGCAACGCCAGTTTCTCAAGAGTCTTATGTCTAAACTGCCAGTGATAAAACCAAAAGAATTAATTAAAATTTTAAAGAATTTTGGTTTTGTTGAACACAGACAAAAAGGTTCGCATTTAATTCTAAAACATTCTGATGGCCAGCGAGCTGTTATTCCAATTCATCAAGGCCGTGATATTCCAACAGGCACATTAAGATCTATTCTAAACGATGCGGATATTTCGGTTGATGAACTAACCAAATATTTATAAACTTTAGATTTATTCTTTTATCCTTTTCTTCCATTTATCAACCCGCCATTGCTGTCGGGCTGATAAATGAAGGGGGCAGGAGAGAATAGTGCTTTGTTCTCCTCTCCCTGCCCCAAATCTTTTTCCCCTCATCCTGATCCCGCGACCGCGGGAGAGGGATCAGGATGACAGGATTGATGATATTTTCTGCTATTTGCGTAACACCAATTAATCAATAAAAATTAAAAGCAACCAAAG
>PFHP01000061.1 GCA_002782365.1 Candidatus Kuenenbacteria bacterium CG_4_8_14_3_um_filter_39_15
GCAAATAATTAATAAAGAGCGATGCCACGGCCATGGCATAAAAATTGCCGAAATTGGAAGCCATGGTCGCTTTAATATATTTAATTGTATTGGCAAAGACGCTCCGGCCTTCTTTAATCCCATCCACGATTACTTTTAAGCTTTTTTGCAAAAGCACTATGTCAGCCGCGTCCCTGGCAATATCAGCCGCACCTTGCACTACCAATGACACGCTGGAAATTTTTAAGGCCGGCGCATCGTTAATTCCCTCGCCTAAAAAACCAATTTCATTTTGCTCTTCCAGAAGTTCAATGATTTTAAATTTCTGTTCTGGCGAAACTCTGGCAAAAACCGTTGTCTGATTGATCAGCTCGCGCTGTTTTTTTGCATTTAAACATTCAAATTTTTCACCACTGACAACTTGCTCCGGCTGTTTGATTAAGCCTAACTTAAAGGCCACCGCGCCAGCTACCTCCGGGCTATCGCCCGTTAAAATTTTTATCTGCACTCCCAGTTTTTCCGCCTGCTCAATCGCCTCGCCTGTCGTTTCTTTAATGGGGTCAATAAAAGCAACCACGCCCAAAAATTCAAGCTCTTTTTCCTGCTGGCCAAAAACCCCATCGTCTTTTGACGGTAAATGGCTGCTGACTTTTTTTTTGGCCACTGCCAGAGTTCTCATGCCCAGTCTGCCGCGTTGCGCCACCCACTGGCTGATTTCGTCCTTTTTGGCCGGCGGCAGATTATGGCAAATATTTAATATAACTTCCGGCGCCCCGCGCACAATCAATTCATAATCTCCGCCCTGCCTGACGAGCACGCTATTTCTCCGCCTTGCCGGGTCAAAAGGCAACTCATCCAGCCTGTCATATTTTTTTATCTCGTTTTTTTCAGCCCGATTCAGTTTTTTCATGAGCGCGATATCAAACGGCTCAAGTTTTTTAGCCTGCCCGGAAGAATTGCCCAAATTGGCATAAATCAAAACCTCATTTTTGTTTTCGCCGAATAGCTCACTGACTTTCAACTTATTTTCAGTCAAGGTTCCTGTTTTATCCGTGCAAAGAATTGAAATGCCTCCTAAATCTTCAATGGCTGACAACCTTTTGACTACCACTTTCTTTTTAGCCATTCTCAACGCTCCGCGTGCCAGAGAAAAAGTTGTCACTGCCGGCAAGGCTTCGGGTATGACGGATACCGCCAGAGCAATGGCAAAAATTAAAAGTCCAATCGCATCAACCTGGCCAGCTTTAATTAAAAAATTCATTACAACAATAAAAACCAAGGTAAACGTTACCAAATAAATAATAAATTTGCTAAAGCGGTTAATTCCCTTGACAAAACTACTGACATGAACCGTTTCCATTGTCAGCTTGGCAATACTGCCTAAGGCTGATTCTCTGCCTGTTTTTATTACCACGCCCGTTGCTTTGCCATTAACCACGGTTGTGCCAGCCAAACCTAAATTTACTGCTTGGTAATATTCACTTGGTTTTTGTGCCAGTCTTTCGTGCGTTTTTTTAACAGCGACTGACTCGCCCGTCAAAATTGATTCATTCACCGTCAAATCATGAGCGGCTGTAAATCTGACATCAGCCGGCACAATATCTCCGGTTTCTAAAATCACCACATCGCCCGGCACCAGATCTTTAACTGCCACGTTCACTTCCCTGCCTTGGCGGATGACTTTGGCAAAATGCGGCGCATACTGCTTGATTAATTTCAAAGTTTGTTCTGAACGAAATTCCTGATAAAAACCAAGCGCCGTGTTAATCATTAAAAATAAAACTATAGTTGCGCCGTTCAAAAACTCTCCCAAAATAAAGGCCAAAAACGCGGCACCAAAAAGCAAATAGATAAAAGATGACTTAAACTGATTAAATAAAATATGCCACCACATTATTTCCTTGGCCGCCACTTCATTTGGCCCATAATTATCCATTCTCTTTTCTGCCTCTGCCTGGCTCAAGCCTTTATTTATCTGCACCTCAAAATCAGCCGCCAGCTGGTCAACATTAAGCTGGCTATAATCAAACAAATTATTTTTAATAATATTTTTTATTGGCATTTTGTCAATATTTTATTGATGGCTAACCACGATCATATTTTTTTCAATGCCTTCAATAGGCAGATGATACCCCGTGGAATAATCACGGATGGCATTAAACAAGACTGCTGACCGGTAACGATACAATTCGCCTCTGCTGGTGCCTGGATCATTGGTGATAAATTCATCCGTTGCCTGATCATAGCCCCGAATCACTAAATTGTGCCTTTCTGGGCCAGGCGCTGTGTAATACGGATTAGCCAGCGCCCGGCCATTTGCGGGCACAATCACCAGCTTGCCCTTTTGTGATTCGTCAATAATATCTTGCAGACTAATATTTTTTTTCGCTTGAACATCCTCGTAACCAAAATATCCTTTAAAAATTCTTTCCACCGTATCTGCCGCTGAAGTATCCCTGTACTCACCGTAATTTTCAGTCTGCCAGTTGGCCAAATCAACAATTTTCCTGTTGGCCTCTGTTTTAGTCAGACTTTTTCCTCTTAGCCAATAGATAGCCATTAAAGCTGACGTTTCCTCGCAGGCATCCTGATAAATTGGATTATCCCATTCTCCATGCGGAGCCTGGGGCGTAAAAGGCACATCTAAGACGGTTATGGCCGTTAATATTTTATCAACCTCACGGTTATCAGGGAGCTTGTCCTGACTGCCGGTCTGCTTATTTTTATCGCCATTGTCCTCTTCGATTTTTACTTCCAGCCTAACAGGGTTATTATCAAAATTACGACTGGGAATATTTTGCTCCTTTCTCGGCTTATTATTAGAAAAAATAATATTTTCAAACATGCTGCTGTTAAAAAGCCAAAAACCAAAACATAAAATAAAGGCCGGGATAATCAGGCCTAATGCCAGAAAAAATTTTTTATAAAACTCCATGCTTTTATTATAACATTAAAACAAGCTAGCCCAAACTTTGCCTTATTTTCCCCGTCTCAATCATCAGCTCGCGAACTTTTTCTTTTTTATTTTTTAAAAGCAGCACATTGGCAGTGATATTTTTGTGCAGCCAGTCATCTTGAGTTTTCGGACCTAGGTTAATGCCCAATGTCTTTTCCAGCAAACTTATGCCCTGTTCAATCACTGCCCAAGCTTGATTGTGCTTAATTAGAATGGCCAAGTTACCGCGATTTAAATATCTGCCGGCATTTACTAAATCTGGCACTAGATTGACATAATATTTTCCGACCAAAGCCAGTTCTTTTGCTGACAATTTTTTAAAAGTATTGCCTAGCCCGATAAATTCCGGCGGTACGCCGATAGAATAAAATGCGGCGGTAAAAGCAATTGCTCGAGGCAAATGATTCTTGCCCGCTTGGCGCCGATAAGACAGAAAACCAATATGCAGCCGCCTTTCACGCCTGCTGGGCACTGCTTCAAAAAATGGCGCCATATCCGCGGCAATCCGGCTGATAATCGCCTGATAATCATGCTCAAACTGGTTAATTATTTTCTTTAATAAACTAATTTCACCCCTGGTCATTTCCAAAGCTGCCTGTTTTTGTAAATTATGCTTTAAATAATTGAGCGCTTTTTTAACGTTTAAGAGCGGGTAATCATAGCGAAAACCCGATTGAATGGTGACTGTTTTTACTCCGGCGTATTCTTTGACAAAATTTTTTACATTTTCCGGATTCAATCCGCCGCGAAAAACCAAACTGCCGGCGCCGAGTATCGGATAAATGCTTATCTTTTTTTCTCCGGCAAATTTATTTATTTCGGACAAAGCGATTTTGTTAGCCAGCACATTAGCCACCAAGCCTGAAGATAGCGCCGGGTCGCTTCTAGCCAAAAAAACGCGCAGGTATTTAGGCCGGCGTTTAAAATGCCGCTGATGGAGCTCTAAATATTCATTGAGCAGTTTGGCGATGTTTGCTTGGTATTTAACATCCTCAATCAGGGGGATTATTTCTAAATAATCCGTATTTTCATCAGTGCGATGTTCAAATTGTTTTGATTTAAATCTGGCCAATTTTTGAAAGGATTTTTGCATGTAAATTAACTGTTCCGCCCTCTCGCACATTGGCAAAATCACTTCAAAAAGAGGCTGGCGATAAAATTTGATATCACGCGCGAAATCTTCACTGGTTAAAATCACCATCAGCGCCCGCAGCAGGCTATAGCCTTTTTCATGCCAGACATTAGGCAAGCGAAAAGTCAAAAACTTGTCACGGCCCAGCTGATTCTTTTTAAAATAATCAAAATAATTAGAAAACAGCTTATCAATCACGGCTTCATCAGCATATTTGCCTTCCCAGTCCCACATAAATTCATCCACGCCCAAATCACGGTAGCATGACAGGCATTCTCGCAACTCTTCATAAAGATTAACAAAACCATTGCCGTCAGTTTCCCAATATGGCGCGCAGGCATTGTCTGGGTGTTGTGTGGCCATGGTGGCCGGTATGTGCCGCATACTATTTTTTTAAATATTGTTCCAGCCCTTTTTTAAATATCTCCAGCGCCTCTTTCAGCTCTTTAACATTCAAAACATAAGCGATTCTAATTTCATTTCTGCCCAACCCCTGGCTGACATAAAAATCTTCCAGCGGCGCGACTAAAACTGATTTATTTTTATACCTGAATTTAGTAATTAAAAACTTAATAAAATCTTCCGCGTCTTTGACTGGTAATTTAGCCACCTGATAAAAAGCGCCAGCCGGCTGGCTGACCAATACGCCCGGCATCTTTTTTAAAGCATCGTTCACCACGTTTCTTCTTTGCCGGTATTCATTGGCAATTTTGCTCGTATATTTCTTGGAATTTTTAAGGATAGCCACTGTGGCCAGCTGCTCTACTGTTGGCACAGATAACCTGATCATCGCCATTTTTAAAATTGCCCGCATTATTTTCTGATGATAGCTCACCAGCGCGCCAACCCTGATTCCTGGCGCTGAAAATCTTTTTGACAAACTGTCAACCACGAGTGTATTACCGCGCGCGCCGGAAAAATTCAGAATGCTTTTTGGCTTGCCTTTAAAAACAATTTCCCGATAAGTTTCATCGGCAATAATAAACAAATTATTTTTTCTGGCAAGCTGAATAATATTCTTTAATTCCTGATTGCTCCAGACTTTACCGGTTGGATTATCAGGATTGATAATCACCAGCGCCCTTGTTTTTTTGTTAATCTTTTTGGCAATTTCTTGTATCGCCGGTAGTTTAAAATTATTTTCCAGTTTTAGAGTTATCGGCACTAATTTCACATTACAAACTGCCGCGAACCCTTTATAACTCGGATACAACGGCTCAAAAACAATTATCTCCTCGCCAACATCGGCCACGGCCATCAGCGCCAGCAAAATTCCTTCCGCTCCGCCGACTGTCGGCACAATATTCTCCTCTTTTAACTTTATCCCAAAGAGAGCATAATATTTAAGCCATGCCCGCACATGTTCGCTAATCCCCGGCGACGGCGCATAAGGAATATTTCTATTGTTATAGCCCTTAATCCCCCGCAAAATCTCCTTTGGCGCAAAAATATCAGGGTCACCGACATTTAACTTAAAAAACTTCACCCCCTTTTTTTCCGCCGCTCTGACCATTGGCAAAAATTTTCTGATAGGAGAAGCGATTAATTTATTGACTCTTTTTGAAGTGTTTAACATAAAAAATAATTTACTCGGCTCAAACAATTTTTCTAATAATATTGTCTCATCTATTGAAAGTTCTGTCAAAAAAAATCGGCTCACATTTTATTTGAACTGATTTTTTAAATATCATCTAATTATTGTTAAGCGGATTGGGAAGATTGGGCATTAATTGAATTGACTCCGCGTTCACACTGCCGTCGGCATTGGCAGAACCATTGACCATAACCGTATCGCCCACTTTTAAATCCCCTGCCGTGCTAGTGGCCGATTTTGTGAAGGCGGTAGCCTCGGAGAAAAAAATGATTTGCGACCCGCCAGCGCGTAGTTTAACGGTGGCACTTTTATCATCCTTAAAAATTATTTCCCCATTCAGAAATCCGCCATTTCGCTCGCCAGTTCCGTTTGGTTGCATGCCTTGAAAATTTCTGCCGCCATTTTGCTGCGCCATTTGTTGCCGCTGTTCCGCGGTCAAATTTCGCATATTGCCAAGGGGCAATTGGGAACTTTTGCTCTGGCCGTATTTCAGGCCGGCAAAAAATCCGCCGGCGCCGGCAACAACCACTGCCGCAATAAGAATTGGAACAATTTTTTTGTTCATAGATTTGGGGTCAATTTTTAAATTTTTAATAATGTGTAGGTCACTTTGATGCCTAGCGGCATAACAAAGTGCCCGTTTTTGCTACAAAAAGCCAAGCAGTTGGCTTTTTGTTTAACGCAAAAACTATTCATATCTCAACGCTTCAATCGGATTCAATTTAGCAGCTCTTCTGGCTGGATAATAGCCAAAAATTATACCAATTGCTGCTGACACGCTAAAAGCCAAAACAACTGAAAAAATAGTTACGGAAGTAACGGTGCCGCTGAATTTGGTAATTAACAACGATGTCAGCCAGCCAAAAATAGTGCCGATTATTCCGCCGATAAAAGTTAAAGCAACCGACTCTACCAGAAATTGGCTGCTAATGTTTTTACTTTTCGCTCCTAAAGATTTTCTAAGCCCGATTTCTCTGGTTCGCTCCGTGACAGTCGTCAGCATCATATTCATAATGCCAATGCCGCCCACCAAAAGCGAGATGCCGGCAATGGCGCCAAGCAGTAAAGTTAAAGTATCGGTGACGGAAGTCATGGCGCTCATAATGTCTGCCTGATTCATAATGGAAAAATCTGCCTGTAAAGGATCGGTAATTTTATGTCTTATTAAAAGTAAGCTGGTCACTTGTTCCTGGACGGCAGTCATCATTGTTTCATCTGAAACCTGAATATTAATGTTGCTGACCGAATTGCCGCCAGTCAAATATCTCTGCGCCGTGGAAATGGGAAGATAGATTAAATCATCAGAACTGCCCATGCCAGAACCGCCCTTACTTGCTGTGACTCCGATTACGGTGAACTCTAAATTTTCAAGCCGTATTTTTTGGCCCACCGCGTCGCTCCCCTCGCCAAATAAATCGTCCCTGGCTGTTGGTCCAATCACTGCCACCTTGGAAGTCTTACTAACTTGGGTGTTATTAATCAAACTGCCGCTGGCGACAGTAATATTTTTGACTGCGGCATATGCTTCATCAACGCCATAAATGCTGGTGTTGGTGTTAGTGCCCCGTGTTGTTTTCACCTGTTTTCTCGCTGACACGGTCGGCGCCACTTGGCTGGCATATTCAATTTGTGATTTAATTGCCTGCGCATCATCTAAAGTTAAAGTGGTGGCTGAACCCATGCCGCCTCTGACCATTGTGTTCACGCCTCTTTGCGAGCCAGGCATCACGACTAATAAATTAGAACCAAGTGATTCAATATTGGACTGAATATTTTTTGCCGCGCCCTGGCCAATGGAAATCATGGCAATCACCGAGCCAATGCCAATGACAATTCCCAGCACTGTCAAAAACGACCGCGATTTATTGGCCGACAGAGCGAAATATGTTTCTTGGATTAGATCGTAAAATAACATAAAAATTTCTAATTCACCTAATTCCTAATTCGCCTAATAAAATGTCAAATTATAAATTATTCTTTTTGACATTTGACATTTAATATTGGACATTGATTTGAAATTGGAAATTTGACATTAGAAATTTTTCCTACTTCTCCTTCATCCCCTTTTCATTGCCACCGCTTCTGTCCGCCACGATTCTGCCATCTTTAATTTCAATAATCCTGTCCGCGTGTTCGGCCACGTATCTTTCATGGGTGATTAAAATAATAGTATGGCCTTTTTCTTGGTTTAACTTTTTAAAAGTCTCAAGCACTATATCACCGGTTTTGGAATCCAAGTTGCCCGTTGGCTCATCAGCTAAAATTAAATCGGGTTCATTAATTAAAGCCCGGGCAATCGCCACTCTTTGCATCTGCCCGCCGGAAAGCTGGTTTGATAAATGATGCCAACGTTCGCGTTCAAGACCGACTGATGCCAGCGCCTTTTCTGCTTTTTGCCGACGTTCATCTTTAGGAGTTTCATTGTCATATATTAGAGACACTAATACATTGCGCAAAACTGTGGCGCGCGGCAGCAGATTAAAAGATTGAAAAACAAAACCGATTTTCTGGGAACGAATTCCCGCTAGCTCATCGTCTGACAATTCAGAAATATCTTGATTATTAAAAAAGTACTTGCCACTGCTTGGTTTATCAAGCGCGCCTAAAATATGCATCAAGGTTGATTTGCCAGAACCAGACGGCCCGATAATGGCCACGAACTCTCCTTTTTTAATTTCAAAAGAAACTTCTTTTAAGACAGTTAGGGAAGTTTCGCCAGTTTGGTAGGTTTTGGTTATGTTTTCGCATTTTATCATAAAAATTGGACATTTTATTAGAAATTAGGTGAATTAGGTGAATTAGAAATTACCTTAGCATCCTAAACTCTCCTCCAAATCCTTGCTGTCCGCCCTGGGCGCTTTGGCTATTTGTGGCGCTGCTGCTACTAATAGTCTGCGTCACAATTTTTTCGCCTTGTTCCAAGCCAGAAATAATCTCAATCATAGTGTCATTGCTTGAACCGGTGGTGACTGTTGTTCTCTGCGGCGCTCCGTTAACTAAAATTTCCACGTAACTGCCTTGAGCAGAGCTTTTGACCGCCGAAAGAGGCGCTACTAAAACATCCGGCTTTGACTCTAAAATAATAGCAACGCTGGTGCTCATACCCGGCTTAATTCTTTCATCCGTGACATCAAAAGCAATTTTGACATTATAACTGACCACCCCTTGGGAAACAGTACCGATGGTGTCAACTCCTACTACCTCGCCAGTAATTGGCAAGTCGGACACGGCGTCAAAAGTCAAAGTGGCTTTCTGCCCTATTTTCACTTTGGCCGCGTCAATTTCATTCAAAGAAATCTCCGCGATTTTTTGCTCGGTAATTAAAGTGACAATGACGGTGGCGCTTGAGGCCTCATCGCCTTTAGCCGCATTAACTGCCGCCACCTGGCCGTCAAACGGCGCGCGGATAAAATAATTGGCATAATCCTGCTGCGCTCCAAGCAAACTATTTTCCTTCTGCTGGATCGCCAGTTGTTTATTTTTAATTTCCAGTTCACTGGCGCCTGCTTTTAAATCAATCAGCTTTTGCTCTTTTTCTTTCAGGCTTCTTCCCATGGCCGCTAAATCCAATGGATTATTCTGGGCCATTTCTTCCAAATCTCTCTGGACGTTCAATATGCTTTCTTTATAATCTTCAACCGTCCTCTGGCTGGAGAGCAGTGTTGATAAATGGCTGTTTGTTTTGGAAGTATAAGCAGTTAAATTAGATTGATAAGTTGCCACCTTACCATAAATCCTCAAACCCCTGCTTGTGCGGTAATCAACCCAATAATCAAGCATATTGATTTCGCTTTTAATCGCATCCGTCACTTTTTTAGTCGTCTCAAGAGTTTGCTTCAGAATATCCATAATCGCCGTCTTATCCGAATATCTGCTGATATTTTTATAATCAGCATAGTTTTTATCATAAACGATTTTTGCCTGCTGATAATCATTGTCGGCTAAATCAACATACTGCTCAAATTTATCCCTCTCCCCATTTTCCACAATGGCATTGATTAAAACGGAATTATTTGTGCCTTGCGTCACGGCAATTTCACTTTCCGCTATTTCCTGGCTGTATAAAACAGTGTGCAACTCTGTCATAATATCCGGCAAATCTAAAAAAGTGTTGGCCATATTATTATAACCGTCTTCATATGCCTTAGCTAAATTATCTTCCGCCGTCTGTTCATCGGCCAGCGCCTGTTCATAATTGTTTTTCTGGGTCAGCTGTAATTTTATCAATGACTCTTGAGCATCAGCCACGGCATTTTCTGCTTGAGCCAAAGTCAGTTTGTCAGTCGGAGCCAACAGTTCTTCCAAATCTAATTTTGCGTTTTCCAAAGTGGCTTTGGCTTCATTAACTTTTCGCGCCGCATCTCTGGCATCAATTTGAGCCAAAAGTTTATTTTGCTTAACCGTCTGACCATTTTTAATATTAAGTGAAACAAGCTCACCGGAAACTTTAGGTTTAATATCCACCTGATTGGAAGCAGATACCTGGCCTGATCCTGATATTGAGGAAATTAACATTCCTTTCTCAACAGCTTGGGTTATATATTGAACGTCGTTGGCCGTCGGTTTTACTTTTTGATAACCAAAATAACCGGCCGTGGCCAGCACAACCAGCGCTGTTGAAACCGCAATTTTATGCCCAGCAATAAATTTAAGTATTCTTTTCATTTTCTTGCTTTTAAGCTTTTAATATTACTACTAATATTAGTACAATTGAGCCATTAACTTTATTTCAAAAGACCAAAAAGACCGGATAACGGACCCCCCTTGCCTTGCGCTATTGAACCATATTATCCAGCCCTTCATTAGACTAATACATTTTTACCTCCCCTTTTATTTCATAAATAAAAAATTTTGCCGATTCATCTCCAGTGGCGGTAGAGGAGGATAAAAGTGAGGTGCTGGCCCAATCATACGATGAATACCGCGTCTGATCATCGGCATTTCATCGGCTCGCGATATTTAATGTCCAAATTTCCCAGATAACGGCCGACATCTCTGGCCAGTATTTTACGGTCAATGTCTCGGTCAATATCAATTTTTTCGTCAACTATCTTATATTCAACTTCATCCAGCGGCACGGGGCTTTTCAAATTTTTCTTGATATGATTGGCCATTTCATTATGCGCGATTCTATAAATCCATGAGGAAAATTTCATTTTTATGTTAAAGCCGTAAAGATTTTTGAATGCCTTAATAAAGACTATCTGCAGCACATCCTCAAGCTCGTCTTGGTCATAAATATATTTTTTCAGATAATGCGTCAACTTGCGCTGGTAACGTCTGATTATTTCGCTGTACTCTTCCTGGTCATTCTCGCGGATTATCTGGACAAGTTCCTCGTCGCTTAAGGGAGTATGATTCATATACTTTCATCATACCCTAAAATTTAATACAACTCAAACTCTAAAATTATTTCAAAGCCAGCTAATTTTGGCGTAGCAAAAAATCCAGTCCCGCAACCGCGGGACTGGATTTTTTCTCGGGGACAGGGATTTGAACCCCGATTACTTGGACCAGAACCAAGCGTCCTACCATTAGACGATCCCCGAATAATTATTTTCTCTTTATGCTTTCCAATGTCTTATGAAGTTTTTTCTTTAATACC
>PFHP01000060.1:0-10300 GCA_002782365.1 Candidatus Kuenenbacteria bacterium CG_4_8_14_3_um_filter_39_15
GAACTATGCACCCTAAACAAATCGGCATTGGTCCGCCGCCTTTCACCATGCGTAGTTGGGGAAAAATTCTAACATTTTTTAAAATGCAAAAACAACCGGTTAAGGTTATTTTCCATCTGAAGTCACATACCTGTGACTATCAGACTATCAAGGGGGTAGAATACTTTAATAACGGCACTGTTACCTTCCGGACAGATTACGGAATGCTCGTAATCAAAAAAAATGAAATTACCAAGGTGGAGGTCGTGAGATATGTCAACTAAACTGTCAAAGCGCGGACTGATAAAAACCATTCTCCAAAATGTCGCAGAGAATGGTTTTTGTAATTTAAATTAACACCTTATTCAGGTCAATGCCAATCATGCCCTCATATTTGGGCTTGCCGAGCATGGAGAGGATTGTCGGCGCCACGTCAACCAACGCCCCTTTAATCTTAGCATTATACAATTCATCATTGCTTCTTGGCTTTGCCTTGCCTTTATATTTATTATCCACAATGACAATGGGCACTGGAAAATTGCTATGTTCCTTGTCCACTGCTCTGGTTTCCAGGTTAATCATTTCTTCCGCATTGCCATGATCGGCAGTGATTAAAAGCTTGCCGCCTTTTTTCAAAGCCGTCTCGCACACGCTCTCCAGACATTCACTCACCACTTCAGCTGCCTTTTCAGCTGCCTTTAAATTGCCAGTATGGCCGACCATATCAGCATTAGCAAAATTAATGACGATAAAATCATATTCTTCATTCTCCAAGGCTAAACTGACTTTATCCCGAATCTCATAAGCTGACATCTGCGGCTGGCGATCATAACTAGCCACGTTGGGCGAGGGCACTAAAATTCTTTTCTCACCCTCAAATTCATCTTCTTTTAAGCCATTAATAAAAAAAGTCACGTGAGCATATTTTTCAGTTTCAGCAATATGCAGCTGCCTTAAATTATGCTCGCTAATTAGTCTGGCCAAGGGATATTCAATTTTTGGTTTAGGAAAAGCCACTGCTATCGGCAATTCTTTCTCGTAATCCGTAAAACCGACAAACATTAAATTTTTTATCTTGGCTCCCCGCTTAAATTCGCTGAATTCGTCCAAGACAAAAACTTCGCTGATCTCCCTTGCCCGATCAGCCCGGAAATTATAAAAAATAAGAGCATCGCCCTCTTTTACTTGGACCAGCGGCTGGCCGTTTTTGGTGATCAGCAGCGGCTCAAATTCCTCGTCAAAAACTTGTTGGGCGTATGAATCCTTGATCGCCCTTAAGGCATCCTCTGCCTTATTTTTTGAACTGCCAATAATTGCTTCGTATGATTTTTTAATTCTTTCCCAGTTCTTATTCCTATCCATGCCCCAATATCTGCCAGAAAGACTGGCGATTTGTCCGCAACCAATTTTTTCAATTTCTCCCTGAAGCTCTTCAAAAAAACCAAGACCGCTGTCTTTGGCTGTATCACGGCCGTCTAAAAAAAGATGCAGGTAGGTATTATTATTCAAATTATTTTTGGCCAAGAGCTCCAGCAGGGCTAATAAATGCCCTTGATGGGCGTGTACTCCGCCATCACCCAGCAGTCCCATCAAATGTAAATTTGAATTATTATTTTTAACATGGTTGATTGCTTTTAAAAATGCCTGATTTTCAAAAAAATCGCCTTGGGCAATCTGATGATTAATAAACTCCAGGCTTTGCAAATAAATTTGGCCTGAACCAATAGTCAAATGCCCTACTTCAGAATTGCCCATCATTCCCCATGGCAAACCAACCGCCGCCCCGCTCGCCTGCAGTAAACTTGAGGGATAATTTTTAAGCAAATAATCCCAATATTTTAAATTGGCGCTAGTAATGGCATTACCAACGGACGGGGCTGCGACACCCCAGCCATCCATAATCACCAGTACCACCGGTTCAGAAGTCATAAGTTTCTATATTGTGACCGTCAACGATTCCCGCGATCTTATCCTCAACCAGCTGGTCATATTCAGCAATTGAGCGCAAAAACTGTGCGCGCTTGTCTTGATTGCTCTCGTTTTCAGCTTTGATCACATTCTGATTGCGTTGATAAACTATGTGCGTTATTGCCATAACCACCCGCTCTTTTTGCTCCTCGTCCAATCGCTTGCCGTCTAAATACTGATCTATATTTTTTTGAGTTAACTGATCCATATTTTTTTAGTTCACCCCTTATTATTCATGAATAATAAGGGGTTAACTATTATTTAGTATAGTATCTAATCAATTAAATGACAAATTAATTAATGCCATGTTTTTTAAAAATAATCGCTTGCGCCGCTTGATATTCTTTAACTCTCTTTAAATTTAAAAAAGACAATTTATAAAAAATCTTTGGCAGCCACTGGCTAATGGTCCCACTGCCGGTACTCGCCTTAAATAAAACTTCTGGAATATATACTCCCGTCTTTCCTTTTTCCAGCAAACTCAGCCACAAATCCCAATCCTGAAATCTTTTTAAGCTCTCATCAAATTGAACAAAATCTTCGCGCCTCAAAAGCGAACAGATACTGATATAATTATTCTTCTTCAATTTCCCCGCGTCAAAATCCCACAAGCGAAAAACCTTCCAGCCATATTTAAAATCTGAATAAGCATAAGCCTTGGCCTGATTATTTTTTAACGGTTCAAACATTCTCCGCAAACAATCTGCCCGCAGTTCCATGTCTGCATCACAAAACAGAATAAATTCGCCTTGGCTTTTTTCAAAGCCAAAATTCCTCGCTCTCGCCGCCCCGCCATGCTTAATTTTATAAAAATTAATTGAAAATTGAAAATTGAAAATTGAAAATTCAGAGCCCATGGGCTCTGTACTTCCATCATCAACCACAATCACCTCAAAATTTTTATAAACTTGATTTTCTAAACTTCCCAAACACTCGCTCAACTCTCTATAATTGTTATATGCCGGTATAATGACAGAAATCATAAATTTTTTATATTATTTTAACAATTCTTTAAAATCTTCCGCAATTTTTGGCCAGTTGAATTTTTCTTCTGCCCTGGCCTTGCCTTGCCTGCCCAATTTTTCTCTTAAATTATCATCACAAAATAATTTAATAATTGCTCCGGCAATCTCATCTTCATTCTCTGGATTTACCAAAAGACCGCTCACTCCATCTTCCACCGCGTCTGGCACACCGCCAACATTAGCGGCAATCACCGGCTTGCCAAAACTATTGGCTTCTAAATATACTATGCCAAACCCTTCAGTATCATCGCCATCAGCTCGTGGGACCATAATAAAAGCGGCGCACTGCTCAAGCCAAGCCCATTTCTCTTCATCGCTTATTTTTTTATTAATAAAAATTATTTTATCTTGATTACCTTTGTCAATTAAATTTTTTATCCTCTTCTCGTCCTCGCCGCTGCCAATCAGCGCATAGACTAAATCCGGCAGTTTTTGCCAAACCTTTGGTAAAGCTTCAATCACCTTATCAAATCCTTTTCTCTCAACTAACCTGCCAATAGACAATAATATCTTTTTACTCTTCCTGCCTCCTGCTTGCCCGCCGGATTGGAAGGCTGATTGCTCCTGATTAATTGATGTAACGCCCGGATGCACCACTTTAATCTTATCCCGGCTAACTCCCAATGATTTGACAAGCTCGCCGGTATATTGACTATTAACCGTCACCCATTTCGCCCCCCTTAAAATTTTCTCTGCCAACTTCTTCTTGCGCCTGAATTTCTCTGCCTGCAAAATATCGTTACCATGACAGCTGACAATATACGGCAATTTTAAAAATTTAGACAAAAAATAAATCGCCGTTCCGCTTGGCAGCACTTCGCCAACCCAGATTAATTCAACTTTTTCTTTTCTGACCACCTGCCAAATCTGCCAGAGCATCGGCAACCATCTAGGCCAGATGCCCCGGCCAGCCACTAAATTTTTTCTATAAATCTTAAAAGATTGCGCTGGCGGCAAAATTTGCTCTCCATTTCTTTGGGTGAGCACCACAATTCTATCTTTCTCTAAATGCCGGCACAAATTAAAATAGTAATTCGCCACTCCGCCAATTTTTGGCCAAAAATCAATTGTGACTAATAGGATTTTTTTCATTGTTTTCATTTACTGCTTGTCACTGATCTCCAAACATCCACCACATCCTGTCTGTTCACTCCCTTTAAAATCCATAAAACCACAAAGTATGCGGCTGCCCCCACTGGCACAAGCCAATACCACTGGACAAACCCTAATAGATAATCAACCGTTCCTGCCATAATTAAACTCGCCGCCAATATTCTCAAAAAATTTTTAATCAAATACCAGCGGCTGTACTTGACAATTTTCGGCACCCAATACATGCCCAGAAAAAAATAGACCACGGTGCTGATCAGCGAAGCATAAGCAGCTCCCACATAAGAAAATCTGGGAATAAGTAATATATTTAAGACGACGCTGACTAACACCGTCACTCCCAGATTAATGGTATTGGTCAGCTGTTTATTGCAGGCATTCAGCAAATATCCCACCGGAAAATTTATAAACAAGAAAAATAAACTGACCATTAAAATCCTTAACGGTAAAATTGAATTCAAATATTCTGCCGTATAAACTTGCAAAATTACCTGCTCCGCCAGCACAATTATGCCCGTTGCCATAGGCAGACTGATAATCATCAGATAATGCATAGCCTTTTCAAAAGCTTTGGCAAGTTTCTCTTTATTTGACACGAAATATTCACTCATCGCCGGAAACAAGGCGGCCATAAACGCCATCGGTAAAAATTGCAAAGCCAGAGTTATTTTAATCGGAATTGAATACCAGCCCACTGCCTTATCTCCCACTAAAGCCGAGAGCAACACTATATCAAGTGAGGTATAAATCCGCGAAAATATCCCGGCCAAAGCAAATGGCACACCGATTCTAAAAAGCCTCTTTAAAATTTCCGGTTCATAATGGGGAATAATATTTATTTTAAGCCGCCTAGCGACTGTCCAAATAGCGAAACTTAAATTAAATAAGCTGCCAATTAACAGCGCCGCAACCAAAAGCGCTAAACCTAATTTAAAATATAATGCCAGCCCGCCTAAAGCAACGGTAATAATCTGTAAACCAACCACCCCCAAACTCTCGTATTTCAGCCTTTGGTGCCCGCGCATAGCCGCCCAGAAGCTTAAAGAAAAGGAATCCAAAAACATTATTATTCCGGATAGATAGACCAGCTGCTTGGTAAGCGGCGGATAACCTAAAATATTTATCATGCCCACCACCAGCAGATAAGTCACTAGGGCCAAAGGAATCTTCAAGGCCAAAATATTTGACAAATACTGCCGCGTCCTGTCCTTGGCTTTGGCAATTTCCCGCGTCAGCACTGCTGCCAAGCCAAGATCAATTAATATTGTGAAAAGCGTGGTAAAAGACAAAGCAAAGGTATACTTGCCAGTATCCTCAACTCCCAGAAACCTGGCGATTAAGGAAAAATAAACAAACGCCAAAATCTTCTGAATAATGAGCGCCAAAGTATAATAAGTCGTATTTTTAGCGACGGAATCAACCGGCAACTTTTGATTATGTTCTTCCATTTGTATAAAAAACTCAAATTATTTATGCCACCACTCTTCGTTTTTTTGATACCACTCCACTGTCCTTTTTAAATATTCATCCAAACCGCATTGCGGCTGATAACCCAATTCCTGTTTTATTCTGCTCCAATCCACTGCATAGCGCCGATCATGTCCCGGCCTGTCTTTGACAAATTCAATCAGCTCTTCGCCCTTGCCCAATATCTTTAAAACTTTTTTAACTATGGCTAAATTATTCACCTCCTCGGTTAAACCTCCAACGCAATATGTCCCGCCAACTTTACCTTGGTGCAAAACCAGATCAATTGCCCGGCAATGATCTATCACAAACAGCCAGTCACGGACATAAAGTCCGTCGCCATATACCGGCACCTGCCTGCCCTGCAGTAAATTAGTAATCACTGTTGGTAAAAATTTTTCTTTGTGCTGATAGGGTCCAAAATTATTGGAGCAATTAGTAATGGTGATCGGCAAGCCAAAGGTTGCATAACATGCTCGCACCAGATGGTCTGACCCGGCTTTGGAAGCTGAATAAGGCGAGCGCGGATTATAAACAGTATCTTCATTAAATTTTTCGGTTGAATCTAAAAGCAACTGCCCGAAAACTTCATCGGTTGATACGTGATGGAATCTTTTGATATGATTTTCCAGCGCCGCCTTTAAAAGAGTGTGCGTCCCAACGATATTGGTTTGAATAAAGACATCAGGACCAGTAATGGAATTATCAACATGACTTTCCGCCGCAAAGTGCACCACCATATCAACGCCTTTCATCACCTTAGACGCTAATTTAAAATCACAAATGTCTCCCTTAACAAACTTATAGCGCCCGTCATTTTCAATCTCTTTCAGATTCTCTAAATTGCCGGCATAAGTCAAAATATCCAGATTAACCAGCTCATCCTGCGGATGATTCTTCAACCAGTAATGGATAAAATTGGAGCCGATGAAGCCACAACCGCCAGTGACTAATAATTTCATAAATTTAAAATTTTATAATTAAGTATTAATTTATCATTAATTATTAATCATTAATTCACTACCACTGCATATTCTCCCCTAACCGGATCATTCTTGACCGCCTCTAACACCTCTCCAATCGTCCCGCGATAAATCGTTTCAAATTTCTTCGTCAACTCACGGCAAACCACGAACTGCTTTTTTTTATTGAGCTCTTTCTCTAATTCCAATATCTGCTCCAAACATTTAATTATCCTGTGCGGCGATTCATAAATAGCAACTGTTCTGCTGGATTCCATCACCTCGCGCAAAAACTTATTCCTGCCTTTTTTGTGCGGCGCAAATCCCAAAAATAAAAATTTATCAGTCGGCAATCCGCTGACTGACAAGGCTGCCGTAAGCGCGCTTGGCCCGGGTAGGGCAATAATCTCTGCTTTATCATGCAACTCATTAATTATTTTCCCACCGGGGTCACTTATCCCTGGCGTGCCGGCATCTGTCACCAGCGCCACTTTATTATCTTTTATCAAACCAACTAATACCGCCATCTTTTCGTCGCTAGTATGATGGTGGTAGCTAATTAATCTTTTGCCTGTCACTTGATAATGATTCAACAACTTAATAGTTACTCTGGTATCTTCGCATAATATAATATCAACCTCGCGCAAAACTTCCAAGGCGCGCAAAGTAATATCTTTAAGATTCCCGATTGGCGTAGCGACTATGTATAGCATTTTTTAAAATTTATAATTTAAAATTATTTATAATATATCCTATCCTCAATTCTTAAGTCCACGTATTTTAACTTGTCCCTCTGCCCAATTTTCTGTACCAACAACTCCTGTAAATTGTCAATTGACCTGTCAATGTCGCTCTCAACTTTCAAAATAAAATACCAGCCTTCATTGGTATAAAAAAATATTTCGGAGTTATCCACAACCGGTGCGACAAGTTGATTTATTTGCCAATCACTAATTTTCTCACTAACTTTAGCCAAAACTGCTTGAATAAACTTAATATTACTCGGCTCAATTATCTTTCTGCCCAACACTACTTGTGTTGTCGTACCGCGGTTGATAAGCGGCAAATCGTATTTAATATTCTCCAGTGCCACCGCAGACATCAATATCCCGGATTTATCAACGTAAAAATACTCCTCGCCTTCTTGCCATAAAAGTTGCGGCACTTTTTCTTTGGCATAAATTTTTAAAGTATGCGGAAATCTTTTTTGAACTGCCAGTTCGTCCAAAACCACTTGGCTGTCAATGACCGCTTTGAACATCTCTTCATTTAATAAAAGAATGTTATCCCTGGGCCATATGCCCAGATCATAACCCGTTGTTTCTCTGGTGGCAATTATTTGGATGTTGTTAACCACCTCAAATTCTTCCGTGCCGCTAATCACAATTTTTTTAATCTTCAAAAGCGGTGAATAAATTATTAAATAAACCAGTCCGACTAAAAATACAGCCAAAATAAAAAGAACTAATATTTTTTTTCTCTTCTTTTTTTGTAACGGGTCAGCCGCTCTCCGGGGCAAATACGGATTATTATAATTCTTAAGTTTAAAAAATTTCCTCTTCATCTCCCTAATTCCTAATTACTAATTTTATTTATACCACCCGCTCGTTCTATAAGTTGTTGATAAAGCGCTTTTTTCATGATGCCTTTCAAGCGCCAAGCGGATTAAAATATCCAAAAGTTTTTTATAAGGCACTCCGCTCGCCTGCCACAGTTTGGGATACATTGAAATGGAGGTAAAACCGGGAATAGTATTAAGTTCGCTAAAATATATCTGCCAATGTCGGCCGTTTTTGGCTAACAAAAAATCAGCTCTGGCCATGCCAGCGCAATCAAGTAATTTAAATACTTCCATGGCAATTTCCTGGACTTTTCTGGTCACCTCATCGGGCAATGGCGCCGGAATAATAGTTTTAGATTTGCCAGCAACATATTTGGCATCATAATCATAAAATTCATTGGAAGGCAAAATTTGTCCTGGCAGTGAAACCTCTGGTTTGTCATTGCCTAAAACTGACACCTCAACTTCCATGGCTTTTTCAATCCCCTTTTCTATGATAATCCTTCTGTCGTATCTGGCAGCCAAATTAATAGCTTTTATCAGCTCCTGCCTATTGTGCGCTTTGCTTATGCCGACTGATGAACCAGAATTAGCTGGTTTGACAAACATCGGATAATTTAATCTTTTTTCAACCTCGGTCAGCCACTTCTTGAATACGCTCTTGCTTTGTTTAAACCAATGCCACTCTTTTCTAGAAAGCCAGAGCCAATCTGGAACAAGGATCTTTTCCGCGCTGCACATAATCTTCTGCGCTAGTTTATCCATGCCCACGGCTGAACTCAATATGCCGCAACCCACATAAGGAATATTGGCCAGTTCTAATAATCCCTGAATCGCTCCGTCTTCGCCATAAGTTCCGTGCAAGACTGGAAAAACAACATCAATTTTGCTCGCCAATCCTCCCTGGTCAATGGGCATCAGCGCTTTATTGGTGGCGTCCGGCGTCAAAATTGTTTTCAATGCTTTGGGGATTTCATTGTTTTTCAACAGCTTTAACGAATTTTTACCCGCAATCCACGCCCCATCTTTGGTAATCCCCACCGGAATCACGTTATATTTCTCTTGGTCCAAATGCTTCATGACTGATTCGGCTGAAACCAGCGAAACCTCATGTTCGCCAGACCGGCCGCCAAATATCACTGCGATGTTTAATTTTTTAGACATAAAAAAATTCTAAATTTTAAATTTTTAAAAATTATTTGCCTATCACTTTTTTCCCCACAAATTTCTGCAAAATTTCCGGCACTCTCACGCTACCGTCACTATTTTGATTTTGCTCCAAAATCGCCGGCAACAATCTGCTAGTCGCCAAGCCAGAACCATTCAAGGTATGGACAAATTCATTTTTGCCAGTGACAGAATTCTTAAAACGAACATTAGCCCGTCGCGCCTGATAATCAAGCGCATTTGAGACAGAGCTCACCTCTTTATATGTTGCCATTGACGGCATCCAGACTTCAATGTCACAAGTTTTAGCCATGGCCGCGCTGGCATCGCCAGCCGCCAGTTGCACAGTTTGATAATGCACGCCCAAGCCCTCTACTAATTTCTCTGCGATTTGAACGAGCTCGTCAAAACCAATCGATGATTTTTCCGGCTGGGTAAATTGAAACATTTCAATTTTATTAAACTGGTGTCCGCGCACCATGCCTCTTTCTTCTTTACGATAACTGCCGGCCTCACGACGGAAACAAGCGCTGTAAGCAAAATATTTCTTGGGCAGCTCTTCTTCTTTTAAAATTTCATCGCGCTGATAATTTAAAAGCATCATTTCCGCCGTGGCATCAAGACAGGTACCGTCCTGTGTCCAAAACAAATCTCCTCGGAATTTAGGCAAATGTCCGGAAGCGTAGGCTGATTCTTCGTTCAATAAATACGGCGGCAAAATAAATTCATAGCCGTTTCGGCGGTGAAATTTTACAAAATAATTTAAAAGCGCCCATTCCAAAAGCGCGCCGTCGCCCTGATAAATCCAAAAACCAGCGCCACTCATCTTGGCTGCCCGCTCATAATCAATCAACCCCAATGAAGTCGCCAGCTCAATATGATCTTTAGCCTTAAAATCAAATTCTGGCTGCTTGCCAAAAGTTTTAATCACCTGATTATTTTCCTTGCCGCCGGCCACGACATCATCAGCCGGGATGTTAGGCAAAACCGACAGCTCATTGTTTAATTCCGCTTCTTTAGCTCTTAATTCCTTGTCTCGCGCCTTAATTTCCTGACCAATT
>PFHP01000060.1:10321-11207 GCA_002782365.1 Candidatus Kuenenbacteria bacterium CG_4_8_14_3_um_filter_39_15
TCCTTTGTTGGCTTTGATTTAGAATGCCTGTTGCGGCTGGCCTTTAAATTATCAACTTCCAGAATCATCTGCCGCCGCTCATCATCAAGCCTGATTAACCCGTCTAAATCCAAATCCTTCTTAGCCATTCTTTTTAAAAGCGCTTTTTCCACCTCGCCTTTATCTGCCCTAATTTTATTGATATCTAGCATAAATGTATAAAAATTATTTTAAATCTAAGGATATATTTATTGTATCAGAATAATCCATTCTCGCCAAGTTTGACAAATTCTTTATTATCATTATAATTAAGATTATCAAATAAACACAAAAAATTTAAAAAAACGAAATATGGAGGACACGGGTTATGATACCTATTCCTTTTCCAACAGGTTTTACTTGACGCCACTCTTAAAAAAATTCTTGTTTTATTAATAATTCTAATAGAAAAAGGAGTGGCTATGGCTAAGCAAAAAAATGATAATTCGGGTTGGATAGAAATGGATCCATTTGGAACCGAGGTTGTTAAGGGAACCACGGTATTACCTGGACCAATAACACTGAATGCGTTCAGGTTAAATGGGGGAACGCCAGCAGAAATCCGGTTCAAAGCGGATCAAATTACAAATACTCTTGAACCGAGTATGTTGAAACGAGTTCCTTCGCTCGATTATTTACAGAGGTTGCAAGAGTCTGCAAAATCAAAATGATTCTCCCCGGCCAGGTAGAATTAAACGGTGATAGGATCCCACTGTCACCGTTTTTTTAATTCTTATTTATTCCTTTTCGTTAACTCCATAATTCATCATTCATAATTCTATATTCACTTTTTCGTCCCCTCAAACGCCCTTAGCACCTCCAGCGGCACGGCAAAGACCAGGGTGTTGGATTGGTTAGAAGAAACATC
>PFHP01000060.1:11233-16905 GCA_002782365.1 Candidatus Kuenenbacteria bacterium CG_4_8_14_3_um_filter_39_15
TTTATCGTCTGCAAAGTGCGCAGATGCAGGGCGCCTTGGGAGCTGGATAAAATCGCCGCCGCTTTGGCCATATTATCAGCCGCAATCACTTCACCCTCGGCTTTAATGATCACCGCCCGTTTTTCCCGTTCGGCTTCTGCCTGCTTGCCAATCACCCGCTTCATGTCTTCCGGCAAATTAATGTCTTTGAGTTCCACTGACTCAACTTTGATGCCCCAGGGGTCGCTGGCTTTGTCCACCACTATTTTTATTCTTTCCGAGACCTCGTCGCGGCTGGACAAAAGTTTGTCCAAATCCACCTCGCCGACGGCGTTCCGCATGGTGGTTTGCGCTAATTGCGACACAGCGTAATAAAAATCCTGCACCTCAATCACGGCTTTGGCGGCATCGGAAATCTTGTAATAAATCACGGCATTGACTTTGATCGAAATGTTATCCTTAGTAATCGCTTCTTGATCCGGCACATCTACCGCCTTGACGCGGATGTCCACTTTTTTCATTGACTGAAAAATCGGCCAGACAATACGCCAGCCAGGATCTTTGGTCGCCGTGTATTTGCCCATAGTAAAAAGCACTCCCCGCTCATACTGATTGATTTGACGGAGCGATGCAAGAACGAAAACCACTAAAACAATGGGAATGTAGTACCACATATGATTGTAGGTTAATTGTTAAATATTATTTGAGTAATGAATTACGAATTATGAATTATGGTTTTCCCGTCTGTCATTCCCGCGAGTTCTAATCCGCCTGAGATAGAACGGGAATCTAGAAAAAATAAAAGATTACTCTAATTTTTTAATATATCAATTATACAACAAAACCCAAACTCATTGCACAACCTGCCAAGAATATTACTAAAAGCCAAAGAAACAAAAAAAATGTATCTATTATACGAAAAAATTTATGTCTACTTTTTTTAATAAGGTAAATTGATAAAATTGGTATTACAAAAGAAATTATCACAATATCTCTTAACTCAAAATCTCGAGTAAATTCAATGTGAGTAAAAAAAAGAATAACTAAAAAAGAAATAAAATATAACATTGCTCTTAATAATACTTCTAATGAAATCTGTTTTAATATAACCTTTGCTAAGCAAAGTAATATAAATATAAATACCACAACCTCATATGCATTCATGAGGTGAGTGGCATTCCAATAAAAAAATAAAACCACAACAGCTCCAATAGCAAGAATGGTTAAAGATTTTATTATAAATTGTTTAGCCATATTTTTTTAATTTAATTGTTAATATTATTCTTAAATCTTAAATCTTTCATGCTTTCCAACACCATCTCCACAAACCTCTCTTTTGGTATGCCGAGCTCTGTTTCGCAACTCAAAATGTGTTCGCGATTAACTGCGGCGGCAAAACGTTTTTCCTTAAATCTTTTGATCACTGATTCAACCTTAACCGAAGAAATTTGTTTGTCCGGCATGATTTTAGACACAGCCACGATAAATCCGGTGAGTCCGTCCACGGCAAATAACGCTTTGGCCAGTCGGGAATCACGCGGAATATTCTGCACTTCATTATGCGACTGAATAACGCGGATTAAATCAGCTGGGAAATCAATTTCTTTTAAAAACTTTTTGGTTAATTCGCCGCAATGCTCTTTCATGTGTGCGTCCATATTCTCCTTGCCAGTAATTTGCTCATAATCAATATCATGGAGTAACCCACACATGGCCCAAGTATGTTCGTCTATTAATTCGTTTCCGCCAGAGGCGGATCCGCCTTTGGCGGAAAATTCTATTTTACTTCTCCAATATTATTTTTGATAATTTCTAAAGCAGTATTGTGTAATTCTTTACTGTCAATACTGGCACAATAATCTTTTAACACCACGACTTTAAATCCGCGATCAAAAGCATCTCTGGCAAAAGTAAGGATACAATTCTCAGTAGCAATACCCATTAACCAAACTTCCTTAATTCCGTTTTTCTTCAAAACATTCAGAACCTTATCGTCTACAAAACTGCCATAAGTATATTTTTTGAATAAATTATTTTTATTAACAAAAAGCTTTATTTCCTCAAACAAGCCGTTTTCCTTTTCATCCATAAAACCGCGCCAATTTAAAAACTTAACAAACTGACTTTTTGGACGATTTAAGTATTGAGTGAACAAAACCAAATCAAATTTTCCTTTATTTCTTAAAAGAAAATTTTTAACCTTTTTTGGCAGTTCTTTAGTTAAAGGGCAAAGAAACCCTTTTTGTAAATCAATAACCATTAAAGCTTTGCGCATTTTTATTTTTTCTGGATTCCCGCTTTCGCAGGAATGACAATTAATAAAAATTTTAATCAAACCCCATAATTCATAATTCTATCTTCCACCAGCCATTGATAGACCGGCTTAACCGTAATAATTTTCTGGCCGACTTTGATTTCTTCTTCGCTGTCTTGGGTTAAAATCAAGCCATGCTTTAAACCAAACTGGCTCATTGCTTTTCCCAAAGTTTTTATTTCTCTTTCTCTAGTTTTTAAATTATGCAAATCAGCCGCCACTTGAATTAATTCTTTGACGGTTTTGCCTTCCTGCCAGACAAAATCAACCTCTCTTTTTTGGCTGTCTTGATAATAAAAAAGATTCGTCTTGTCCATGTTGGCGCTCTTTCTCCTTAATAGTTCCAAAAAAACCACATTTTCCAAGAGCCGTCCAATATTAT
This sequence comes from Candidatus Kuenenbacteria bacterium CG_4_8_14_3_um_filter_39_15, assembly GCA_002782365.1. Taxonomy (GTDB): domain Bacteria; phylum Patescibacteriota; class Patescibacteriia; order UBA2196; family GWA2-42-15; genus 2-02-FULL-39-13. The sequence goes on from PFHP01000060.1 coordinate 13,909, forward strand.
CGCTGAATTTAAAACCGACGGCATTGATTAACCCGGGATCGTTAAGATAAATTTTTTGCGGACTGCGATCTTGCTCTTTGACTTTGAAAGAAAATTTCTTCAAGAAAAAAACTAAATAAGCGTTAGAAAAATATTGAGAAAATTTAATAACCGTATCGGTTGTGAGACCTAAAAATTTAGCAGCGGAACTGAAGGAAATTAAATTAGAGAAATTGCTAAAATAAAAATTAATCAGGCTTTTTAAGCCTTCTGTTTTGCGCACCCGGTATCTTTTAACCACATCGCGGTTAACGACATCTTGAAAATAAGTTAAGAGCAGTTCCTTTTTACTATCCTCAAAAAAAACTTTGGGAAAACCGCCAAATTCCAGATATTGTTGAAAGGATTTCTGATCTGAAGTTTCTGCCACTCCAGTTTCTTTTTGAAAATTTACAAATTCTTTAAATGACAGGGGGTAGACAAGCAAATCCAAATGGCGGCCAGTTAAAGCTGTGCCTAACTCGTGGCTTAATAAATGAGCATTGGAACCGGAAATAATTATTTTGGCTTTTTTAAATTCCTGCCTAATTTTTACCCATTTTTCCCAATCTTTCACTTCTTGAATTTCATCTAAAAAAATATATGGCGCACCAGTAATATTAAAATGCTTAACATAAAACTGATCAATATCTTCCAAGGTTCCGCTATCTAATTTAATAAAACGCGGGTCTTCAAAATTAACGATTAAAATGTCTTTTTTATTCACGCCTTGCGCGATTAAATCTTTGGCCAATTGGCGCATTAAAAAAGATTTGCCTGCACGTCTGGCGCCGGTTATAATTATTACCTGTTCGGAATTGATTATTTTTTTCAATCTGACTAAATATGTTACTCTTTTAATGCCTGTTACTTGATCTTTCTCCCAAAAGTTCCAATCATTTAAAATTGCTAATAATAAATTTTTGTCCATATTTGTTTAATTTATTTCCATTATTAGACAAAATCTATCTTTTTTGTCTAATAAGATAATTATATTAGACAAAATCAAGTCTGTCAATTTTAATATAAACTCACCAATAATTTACATTTCCATCGTATAAAATGCCTCAATAATATACAGTGACGCTGAACACTTTTTTGAACTTTATAATTTTTATTCTTAAATCTTAAATCATAAATCTTTCTCCCATAATTCATAATACATTATACATTATACATTCCCCATCGCTCCAAGCACAATTTCCACAAATTTCTCTTTTGGTATGCCGAGTTCTGTTTCGCAGGTGAAAATGTGCTCGCGGTTGACAGCGGCGGCAAAACGTTTTTCTTTAAATCTCTTAATAACTGATTCCACTTTGACGGAAGAAATCTGCTTGTCTGGCATAATTTTTGAAACCGCCACGATAAAACCGGTCAAACCGTCCACGGCAAATAACGTCTTGGCTAATTTGGAATCGCGCGGAATATTCTGCACTTCATTATGCGACTGAATGGCGCGGATTAAATCATCGGGAAAATCAATTTCTTTTAAAAATTTCTCTGTTAGCTCGCCGCAATGTTCTTTGATGTGCGCTTCCCAATTCTCTTTGCCAGTAATTTGTTCATAATCAATATCATGTAAAAGCCCGGCCATCGCCCAGGTGTGCTCATCCTCGCTAAAATAACGAGCCAACGCCCGCATGGCCGCTTCAGTATAAAACAAATGTTTTCTGCTCTCTTCGCTCACATATTTTTCCACCAGCTTCAAATAGGTATCGCGGGGAATATTTAATTTTGATAACTCATTTTCCATAATACATTATACACTTCTCCTCGCCGCAAAATTAAACGGATAAAAATATTTATTCAAATTTTCAGCGCTGGATTTATATTGATTCTCGCCCACAAAATAATCGCCTAAAACTTCTTTCAAGCGGCAGAGTTCACCTAATCTTCTGTAATTTTTCTTGTCTTCAATAGTAAAATACAGCAATTCCAAAACCCGTTCAAAAGCGAGTTGTGAATATTCTTGGTTGCCTTTATTTTTCCAATTGATCGCCCGACCGACTTCGGCGCCGATATTAGCCATCTGATTAAAAATGTCCATGGCAAACCATTGGCCGTCTGCTAAATTTTTATGTTGGAAAGTCATTTTTTTGTATTATGTATTAAGTATAATGTATAATGGCTTTAGAAAATTTTCCATAATACATAATACATTATACTTTATACTTTATACACTTTTTACTAATTTCCCCACCACCTCAATAATCTTCCTTCTTACACTCTCATCCTCCACCTCTCTGCTCCGATTATTTTGCCACGGTCGAATATTTATCATGGAATCGTATTCAATAAAATTTTCCGTGCCAAAAAATTCCGGATACAAATTTATGCCCCATAAATCTTTCTGCTCCGAACCATTTTCCAAAAGCAGTTTTTCCAAATCCACATGCATATCCGCGTCAACCGCCATAATTCCTTTTCCAATATCCACCACCACTTTAACAAAATTCCCAAACATCTTTTCAGATATTTGCCGTAATTCTAATATGGAAATTTTATCAATAATAATCTGCATGTTTTTTTGCTCTTAACAAATTTTATTTAAAAAAGTATAATAATGATCTTAAAGGACACTTTAAAAAAGGAGGGCAACTACAATGGGAGGATCTGATTACGTTTTAGTAGGTGCGCTATTGATGATAGCCTCTGGGCTAATAGCTTTTTTAGCCCATAAGTTCTTTCAACTTCATCAGGATCAGGAGTCTAAAAAAAGTGAAAAATGATTGCAGCCGTCCTGCGTCCTGAAATCCATTGATCCCACCTCGCGCCGTCAATGGATTTTTTATTTTCAAATTCCTAAATCGTAAATCGTAAATCCTAATTTTTTCCCTTGCTCCCTGTTAATTGTTCCCTGTTAATTGACTTGGGTCTCATCAATGGAAAAATCTGGCACTCGCGCATGGGCTTGTCCATTAAAAAGGCAAATAATCTCTCGGAAATTCCCAAGCCGGTGGTTGGCGGCATACCATGTTT
>PFHP01000001.1 GCA_002782365.1 Candidatus Kuenenbacteria bacterium CG_4_8_14_3_um_filter_39_15
TTCAAGTTTAGCGCAAATGGGAATTGAGTTTGGAATTACGGGTTTAAAGTTATTGAGTTGTTCTTCACCAATGTTTTCAATAAATAGTTCTGGTTTTAAACTTAGCAGGCTTAAGCCCTTAATAAATTTTTGTTCATCATCTTTTAGTTCAGCAATATCAGGTTTTTTGCCCTTGTCCAAGGCAATGATAATATTTTTCAAAATTATTTTTTGTCCGGGCGCGTCTTTGTCATTTGATTTTATTTTGCTTTCAATTTTGATCAATACTTTTTCAATCGTGGCAATATCAGCCATAGCCAGCTCGGTTTCTATGGTATTTAAATCTTCTCCAGGTTCAATTTTGCCGGCAACATGCGTGACGTTTTCATCCTGGAAATTTCTGATGACATGAGCAATTGCGTCAACCTCGCGGATATGAGAGAGAAATTGGTTGCCCAAGCCCTCGCCTTTATGGGCGTTTTTAACCAGTCCGGCAATGTCAACAAATTCAATGGCTGCCGGGACAATTTTTTCAGAATGATAAAGATCGGCGAGCTGTTGGAGCCGCTCATCCGGCACTGCCACCACCCCGACGTTGGGGTCAATGGTGCAGAAGGGATAATTTGAAGTGTCAACTTGTTTTTTAGTCAGGGCCTTGAAAAGAGTGCTTTTGCCAACATTTGGTAGACCCACTATTCCTATTTTCATGTTTTTGTGGATTAATATCTTAAATTTTAAATTTTAAATTACAAATTTTAAATCAAATCTTAATTTTAAATTTTAAAATTAAATCATTTAAAATTCATTTAAAATTTAAAACTGGAAATTTAAAATTTGATTATATTTAATTTACCATTTAATATTAATAATATCAAGCTTATGTTAACTATAGTCATTGATACTAATATATTAATAGATGCCTGGCAGGATGATTTTAGCTATGCCCGGCGGATTATTGATGAGGTAGTAACTGGCAATATCCGGGCAGTGGCATCGCATAAAATTTGGCGGGAGTACCAGTTGATTTTTGATAAATTAATTAATAATTCCCGCCATTATGAAATGGCCCAAAGGTTTTTTTATGCAGTTGAAGAGGTCCAACCACAGACTAGAATCCGGGTAGTTAAATATGATCAGCAGGATAATAAATTTTTTGACGCGGCCGTAGCGGGCCAGGCGGAGTATATTATTTCCAATGATTGCCATTTATGGGAAATTGGAGAATATCAGGGGATTCAGGTAAAGAAACCCGAAGATTTCTGGATAGAATATAAAAATAAGAATGATGACACCGGGAGTGAAAACTGGCAGGCTTGGATGAAAAATGTGATGGGCAGATAATTTAAGTTAATCATAAAACCCCGATTGAGTCGGGGTTTACTTTAATTCTCCCAGTGCCTGTAATTTGAGTAAATCAGTATAAAGCCCCTTTTCATTTTTGAGCAGTTCCTGATGATTGCCTGATTCTATAATCCGGCCTTGATCAATGACAAAAATTTTATCTGCGCCAATAACAGTGGACAGGCGGTGAGCAATGATAATCATCGTCTGTTTTCTAGCAATACGTTCGATTGAAGCCTGGATTAATTTTTCAGAGTGACTGTCAAGATTTGAAGTGGCTTCATCAAAGATGAGTATGCTTGGTTTGGCCAGAATGGCGCGGGCAATGCCCACCCGTTGTTTTTGCCCGCCGGAGAGCCTGATGCCCCGTTCGCCCACAAGCGTGTTTAAGCCCCTGTCAAGAGTATCAATGAAATCAATATTGGCAATTTGAGCGGCGTTTTTAATTTCAGCCAACGTGGCGTTGGTTTTACCATAGGCAATGTTTTCTTTCAGGGTGGTATTGAACATTTCAACGTCTTGGGGAACAATAGCTAAATTTTTCCGGTATTGGTGAATGTCATAATCCCTGATGTCTCTGCCATCAACAAGAATATGGCCGCTGGCTACGTCATAGTGGCGGTAGAGCAGTTTTACCACGGTGGTTTTGCCGCCGCCTGACGGGCCGACAAGCGCGATGGTTTCCCCAGGCTTTATCTCAAAATTAACCTTGCTGATGGCCGGGGTCTTGCTTTTTTTATGATAAGAAAAGGAAACATTGCTGAATTTTATTTGGCCACGGAGGGGGTGTTTCAACTTGATTTGCGGGTTATTGGTAAGAGAACTTTTTTCATCCAGCAGCCTAGTAACCCGTTCAACAGCGGTTGAGCTCTCAATTAAGTGGTCATAAGTGCGGGAAATTCTGAAAAGAGAGTGGTAAGCTGTTTCAGACAGGGTAATAAAAAAGACAAAGGAGCCAATGGAAATACTGCCGTGCCAGGCTAGAAAAGCGCCGTAGAAGATAACGGCGATTCTGCCGAAATCAATAATGAAGCCTCTTAAAACATTGTAATTGAGAACCAGGCGCCATTCCCGGCCTTCTATTTTTTTAATGTGGTCGCGGATGTTTTGGAATTTTTTGGTTTCTTTAAGTTCGGCCACAAAAGATTGGACGGTGTAGATGTTTATGATTGATTGGCCGAGGATGCCGGAGGCGTTCTCGTATTCTTCATGGCGGGTTCTTCTCATCGGGTTGACCCGTTTATTCATGGCAAAGGTGATGAGCAGAAAAATGGGAATAAAAACGATGAAAATTAATGACACCCGCCAGTTAAAATAGAGCATTAGGATAAAAGTGAAAGTAATGCTGGCAACGGTCGGCCAGAATTCCCAAGTGGCATTAGTCATCAGTTCAGTCAGTTTGTCTACGCCGCGCTGGACCCTGATGATTTTATTGCCCGTATTTTCCCGTTCGTGGTAGCCAAGCGATAGGGAAATCAATTTTTTTTGCAGAGTGATGGGCAGGTAATATTCCATATCAATCAGAAAATCAAAAATGCGGCGGTCTTTATAGTAATGGATCAGAGTTGAAAAGCCGTCAGAGACAAAAATTAAGGCGATTAAAACCAAGAGCTCCTTAATTTTTCGCTGGTCAAAATTTTCTATATGTTCAATGACAAGTTTTAAAAAATAAGGGCTGACTAGGCGGGATAATTCAAAAAGCGAGACCATGACAAAAAGCCAGATCATCCGATGTTGAAATGGTTTTAAAATTGACCAGAGGTTAAGCCAGAAGTCTTTATTAATTTGGTTTTGTTGTTTTGACATAACAAAACAGTCTATCATTATTATCTGAATTTAAACAGAATTCAATATGACAAACTATGACCAAAAAATAGCTGGTTAAAACAATAAAACCAAGATACTTAAAAACAGACTCAATAAAAATTTTATTCTCCTTTGCTATGTTCAACTGCAGCGCCGCTATTTATCACCTTTTAGTTCCTTGACTTTTTCCACAGCCCACGGGCCGATTTGTTCAGCCAGCTTAAGCATTCCCTTATAGTCATATAAAACGGCCAGGACATCTAATTCTGTTCTGGCCAGTATTAGATGCAGAATTCTTGCGGCCATTTCAGGATCATCCTCATAATTGTCCGCGGCCATTTGAATGGCGGTTTTGAAATCATTCGGCATAATAGGCCCTCTATTATCTAGGATTTCATAATACTTTTTTAAATCGTTTTTTTTGTCTTTTTGTTCGACATCTGGGGTTTTTTCTTCGATTGGATTGTCGCGATTCATAAATTTAAAATATTTTTAAATTATTAAATAATCTACGATTAAATCAAATTAACCACTATATTAACTCGACCTTTATGTCACTTCCATTATAACACATTTTAAACATAAGCTGTCAAATTGGTGCACTGCTCCATGTTACAGTTTATGACCTTGCCAAAATTTAAAATACCAGCTACGATAAAATCAAAAGTCTTAACTGGTTTTTTTAAAATCAATTTTAGAGGGAGGAATAAAATGTTACGGAGAATTCTTAATGTATGTCATATCTTTATTGATATGTGCACTGATGAAAATAATCTTGATCCAAATCAAAGAGTAACTAGAGTGGAGGTTAAAGCCGGGCTTATTGCTTTAATATCAGTCATTCTTTTTTTAATGTTGCTTTGTTTTTATGCAGACAACATTTTTTAAAAGCATTGCCACAGTGATTGGTCCAATACCGCCTGGAACAGGAGTAACCCAGGCGGCTTTTTTTTTAACATTGTCAAAATCTACGTCGCCGACTGTTTTGCCGTTTACTTTATTTATACCCACGTCTATAATAACAGCATTTTTTTTAACATAATTTGCCGTGATAAAATTCGGCCGGCCGATGGCGACAATTAAAATGTCAGCTTGTCTGCATTTTTTAGGCAGGTTTTTGGTTTGGGAGTCATAGATGCTAGTCTGCCGGGCACGTTTTTTAAGATAATAATATGTTGGCAGGCCGGCAATTTTGCTTTTGCCGATTATGGCAACCGATTTATTTTTTAAATTTACTGATTTTAAAGCCTCAATAATGGCGCCAGTGGTGGCTGGGAGAATTAAGGGGGTTTGGCCGCGTTTTAATTGATTGAGATTTTTGGGGTGGATGCCATCGGCATCTTTTTTAGGATCAATAGTTAAAATTATTTTATCTGTATCAAGATGTCTGGGCAGAGGCAGCTGCACCAGGATGGCGGTTATTTTTGGATTATTGTTTAATTCACTTATTAATCCAATGATTTTTGATTGTTTGGTTTTTTCAGGCAGTAAATATTTTTTAAAGCCGATGTTTATTTCTTTGGCGCGTTTTTCTTTGATTTTGATATAAAGATGGGAGGCTGGATTTTTACCGATTAAAATAACGGCTAAAAGGGGTTTTATTTTTAGTTTTTTGGTTTTTCCCTTGAGTCCAGTTAAGATTTTATTGGAAATTTTTTGACCGTTGATGAGTTTCATGTGTTTAAGAGCAACGCCTCGGCACTAGTTCATTCATTTGTTTATTCCCGGCAGGGGAAATTTTTTACACAGTGACCTGACTTGAGATTTAATTTTCTTAAGTTGTGATTTATTGCCGCGGTTTTTAATTGCCCGGTTGATCAGCTGGACAATTTTTTTAACTTCAGATATGCCCATGCCGCGGCTGGTAAGTGCTGGCGTGCCCAAGCGGATGCCGGAAGGATTCATTGGTGGATTAGGGTCATTGGGAATAGTTGAGCGGTTGACAGAAATGCCGACTTGCTCAAGAGTTTGTTCCGCCTCTCTGCCAGTCAATCCCTGGTTGGTCAGATTAACGACTATTAAATGATTGTCACTGCCGCCCGAGACTATTTGATAGCCTAATTTTTGCAATTCAGCCGCCAGAGTTTGGCAGTTTTTAATAATTTGAGCGGCATATTTTTTAAATGACGGTTTTAAGGCTTCGCCAAAAGCCACGGCTTTAGCCGCGGTAATGTGGTCATGCGGACCGCCTTGCATGCCGGGAAAAACCGAACGGTCAATTTGTTTGGCGTATTTTTCTTGACACATTATAATTGCGCCTCGCGGACCGCGCAGGGTTTTATGGGTAGTAGTGGAAACAACGTCGCAAATTGGCACTGGATTTTTTAACAGGCCGGCGGCAATCAGGCCGGCGGTATGGGCAATGTCGGCAAAGAGAAAAGCCCCTACCTCGTCTGCAATTTTACGGAATTTATTCCATTCTATTTCCCTGGAATAGGCGCTATAGCCGGCAACAATCATTTGGGGTTTTTCTTTTTTAGCCAGTTTTTTGACAGCTTCCATGTTGATTTTACCTGTTTTTTTATCTACCTCATACTGGACAAAGTTATAGAGCATGCCGGAAAAATTAACTGGATGGCCATGGGAAAGATGGCCGCCATGGTCAAGTTTTAAGCCTAGGACCTTATCGCCTGGTTTGAGGAAAGCCATATAGACTGCGGCATTGGCCGGTGAGCCGGAGAGAGGCTGGACATTGACATGTTCTGCTTTAAATAGTTTTTTGGCGCGTTTAATTGCCAGGGTTTCAATATTATCAATAATTTGGTTGCCGCCGTAATAACGTTTGCCGGGATAGCCTTCGGAATATTTATTAGTCAGCACCGTGGCCATGGCTTCAAGCACTGCCGGGGAAACGTAATTTTCTGAAGCAATCATTTCCAGCTCGTCAGCTTGGCGAGCCATTTCAGCTTTGATAATATTCCAGACTTCAGGGTCTTGTTTTTTAAGATGAGTGTAATTCATAAAATATTTGTCTCCTCCCCTTATTAAGGGGAGGTGTTCCCGACTTTATGTCGGGGACAGAGGGGTATGAATATTAATAAATTTTTACTACCCCGCTCCGACGTCGCTTCACTCGTCGGAGCACCCCTCCTTTTAAAGGAGGGGAGATTTTATTTATTTATTTTTTTGTAAGCTTCAATTATCGGTTTAATATTTGGCGCGCAATCAGCTGGCAGATTATTAATATCAAACCATTGCATAGCTAGAACTTCTTTGCCTTTTCTAGGTTCATTATTAATTTCAGCTAAATAATGAATGAGAATTATTAATTCCGGTTTTTCAGCGCCTGTTTCAGGTATTTCTTGCCACAATGCCATAGTTGGCAGGATGCCAATTATTTTGACTTCAAGTCCAATTTCTTCTTTAGCTTCGCGCACAGCATTTTCTTCAAGCGACCAGCCTTTGAGTAATTTGCCGCCGCAAAATTTCCATTTTAATTCATCAACTGGTTTGTCGCCATGTTTGACAAGCAGGGTTTGAGGTTTGCCCTTGTGTTTCTGGATAATTACCGGGCCAGAAGCAATCATTGTTTTAAATAAGCCAATTTCACTTGCTTTGGTTTGGTTGATTGATTGTGGGTTTTGCGCTTTGTTCATAAGGTTTGCCTTAATTATTAAGCAGGTTTATTATAGCAGATTTATATTTTTTTAACCATATAGGTATTTTCCAGTCGATAGCCGAGCTGGCGGTAGTAGTTGCGGACGCCGATACCGGAAATAATGGAGAGTTTGTCGTAGTTTTGCTTTTGGGCGATTGATTCGGCTTGGGCTAATAGTTTTTTGCCAAGACCAAGGTGTTGGATATTCCCAATTTGACCAATTGGCGCTAATTGACCATAGGTATGCAATTCCCTGATAAGTGCTGTATTATAAGGTGGTATTGTTTTATTGTTGCATTGCTTCATTGTTAATTTTGGTAGAAAAAGCCGGCAAAAAGCATAAAGAATTTTTTTGTCTGGCGACTCAAAACTCAAGAAGTATTCCGTGCCTTTTGATACTCTATATTTTCGTTTTGCAATTTTGTAATTTGTAATTTGTAATTTTTTTGGAAATTGGAAATTGGAAATTGGAAATTGTTCTTGGCGTCCCACCTCCCGGCATCTAGTGCATTGGCATTCAATCTTTTTTTTCTCCATTTCCGATTTAATAATCTGCCGCATATTGGTAATTTTATTGCCGGCGATGATTGATTCTTTGGGAATATCCCTAATGACGCGGAGAATGCGCACCCAGGGAGGAGTGATTGATTTTATTTTTATCAGCAAATTTACCAGTTGCTTTGTGGTGTAACTTTTCCATTTGCCTTGTTTGTACCAGCGGTAGAGCAGGGAGTTTTTTGAGACAACGGTGGGATAGATTTTTATTTGGTCAGGCCGGTAGTTTGGATTTTCAAAAATATCCCTCATCATTTTAAAATCTTTGGCCGGAGTTGATCCCGGCAGGTTGAGCATCATATGATAAGTGATTTTAAAACCAAATTGGCGCATAAGTTTGGTGGCGTTGATAGTCGTGGCAACATCATGGCCGCGCTGGTTTAATTTTAATATTCGGTTATCAAGATGCTGCACGCCAATTTCAATTCTGGTACAACCGTATTGGCGCATTTTCCATAATTCTTTTTCATCAATAAAATCCGGGCGGGTTTCCAGTGTCAGGCCAATAATTCTGTTTTGGGCGGCCTCATTTCTTTTTTGTTCTTTTTTAAGTTGCGTAGAGATGCCATTTATGGCGTCTCTTTTATCTTTTGAGACGCGATAAATCGCGTCTCTACGTTTAATATTTTTTGGAGAGTCATTAGCCGCCCTGAAACATTCCTTGAGATACCATATTTGGTAACTCTCTGGCAGATATGACCAGGTACCGCCCATGACAATTAATTCAAGTTTATCTGTTTCATGGCCGTTGTTAGCCAGAGCCCGCAGACGCAGCTGGACCTGTTTATACGGGTCAAATTTACATAAAATGGCGCGCATCACTGCCGGTTCATTGGCCAGGTAGCTTTTGGGTATGGCTTTTTCATTAGGGCAATAAGCGCATTTCCCCGGACAGGGATAAGGTTTGGTCAGCACGGCAATTGGGGCAATGCCAGAAAGAGTTCTCACTCTTCGTTTACGTAGCAGTTGGTGCAATGCCGGATTATTAATTTTTTGTTTATTATATTCTGCCAGAAGTTCGGCATTTGTCGGCGCGCCAGCAATGTCATAAAGTTTACAGAATTTTCTTTTGGCAGATAAAATATCCCTTTCCGATTCGGCAGGGTTTTTAAGAAGGTATTTGATGATATTTTGGTTAATATTCATTCTATTTATTATATAAGAAAATGGGTTAAAGTCAAGACAAATTTTTAATTTTATAATTTTTAAATAAATATAAATTTTTCCGCCAAGTTTCTTCGCGAATATTTCATATTCGTGGCAGGCGGATCACCCAAAGGGTGATAATTTTTAAAAATTAGACATTAAAAATTATTTACAAAATTAAAAATTACAAAATTTAAAAATTATGTTAAGGTATAAGTATGAATGAGAAAAAAGCAGTTAAAATAATGGAAATAACAAAAAAGACCTATGAATTAATAGGCAGTGAGTTTTCTGCTACCAGAGATAGGATTTGGCCGGAGATGGAAGAGTTGGCTAAAAAATATGTGAAGCAGGGTGATAAGGTTTTGGACGTGGGCTGCGGCAATGGCAGATTGATTGAAGTTTTGCCAAAAGTAGATTATCTGGGAGTTGATAGTTCAGAGGTTTTACTTAAAAAAATTAAAGATGCAAGAGTTAGAAAATTAGATATTTTAGAGTTGGATAAATTAGATGAAAATAATTTTGACGCGGTGTTTTGTTTCGCCAGTTTTAATCATGTCGCGGGAAAAGAATTACGATTGAAAGTTTTGGCTGATATTAAGAAGTTGTTAAAACCGGCTGGCTGGCTGATTATGACTAATTGGAATATGTGGCGATTAGGAGTTAAAAAGAGTATTTGGCACAGTAAAAAGATTGGATTTAAAGACGTGATGACAGTCTGGACATCAGGAGACGGCAAGAAAAGAGGGGAGATATATTATCGGGCTTTTACCAGAGCCGAGCTTAAAAGATTATTCAGAAAAAGCGGCTTTAAGATTTTAGAGAATTATTATTCCCAAGACGGCAGACAGGCGCATTGGTGGAGCGGCAGGAACATTGTGACAGTCGGCCAGCATTAATTTTTATCATAAATAAAAAACAAGGTTATCGGGACCTTGTTTTTTGTCTGATAAATTTCAAACTTCCTAGGTATGAGAAGTTTGACTTATTTTTTCTCTTCGCCGAAAAAGTCGCTCTCTTCCAGCCCCGATTGGAGTAAAATTGACTGAAAAGTACCATAAGGAATTTCCTTTCTACTCATTTTAATGGTAACATTTTTGGTCGGATTATTTACCTTGCGGAATCTGACATGCGATCCTTTTTGACGGACAAAAAAGAAGCCCTTTTTGCAAAGGACTTTTAGTATTAAACTTAATAACACTGGTTTAGGCATGCTTTAATGAGAGTGGCGCTAAATAAGGTTGTTCCACTTTATTAACTTTGGAAAGGCTAATATCTTCCAAGTGTAATTCCAAAGCTTCTCGCAAGCTTTCCAAAGCTTCTTTTTTAGTGTCGCCGAAACTAGAAACAGCCGTATTCAGATTCCATGCTACATAGTATTTGCCCTCTTTCCACACTACATTTTTTAAGTCAATTTTACGCATATTATTGTTGTTTATGCTTTTATGCTGTTATTTTACCGTGAAAGAAAAAATAAGTCAAATTTAGGTGGAAGAAATATGGCAACTTTATTAATTTTTTGGTGGGGGCGCGGAATTTGTGCTAACAATGTTAAGCGAGCCATAGGCGAAGCGCAATCCGCACCCATTGTGTAGAATGAAGTGGAGTAAGTTGTTTTTTGCCCGTTATCCATGTTTAATTTTTAAGTAAAGAATAGAAACGGCGAGCACTAATCCGACTCCATTCATATCATAACTGTCACAGGTCCATTCTGAATAATAACTGCATAAATTACCCAAAGAATCAAACCCATAACATAAATGACATATCGCGATAAAGAGATATCTCTTGTTGATTTTATTTTCCAACTTTTGACGGCTTGTGGCAGTAGAGAAATAACAACAAGTATTCCTGCTGCATAACTTAAGAGGTCGATATATGTCATATTATTAAAATGATTAGTGTGAGTGATTTTTGCACAACATTCGTGTATATTTGATGTTACAACTGAAAGAAGCAATAGCCGAAGCCAAAACCCTCTATTTTTTAAAATTTTACAAGATTGGCAATAGCCAAAACAATGCCCGCGCCCAAAAGACATCCGACCATTTTCCCCACAGCCGATTTGAGCATTGTTCTTTCTTCCGGCACTAATTGTAATCTTAATTTTTCAGCAGAATGTCCTTCAAAAATTCCAGCGATACCGTCTGTTATGGCATTGCCAACAACACCACCGAGAATGGCACCGGCTATGCCAGCAAAATGGCCACCAAAAATTGCTAAAATTGCGAGAACCCCATTATCTATTAAGCCGAATACAATGTCAGGTTGGATTGACCTTAGCTTAATCTTAAAAGGTATTAGAGATAGCACGCACAATATAGCAAGAAAAATTAAAACTATGCCTATCCAACGGGCATTATTAACAAAAAAGACGCTCACTGCGGTGATCACAACGCAAAGCGTTAAAATGTTTAATATAGATAGGATGGATTTTTGACGCATAAATTTATTATCATCCGACCGTTCAGCCCTCTTGGGCTGAACGAAATATTTTTCATTCCCCAAACCCCTAGTTCAACCCTCCGGGTTGAACTGTCAAAAGTTTTTGGAAAGAACTTTGCAGAAAGGTCTTTCCAAAAAAGGGGTCGATTTTTGTTTGGCTCTAATTTACTTCAACTTTACTTCAACGCCCTCATCAATTTCCTACTCGGCTTGTTTTCTAATTTCTTGGTCAGAATGTTTTTCGCCTGGATTTTTTTGATCGCTACTACTTTGGCTTCAATAGCCCCTTGTCTTTCTGCGTCTGGATTTGGCGGGTAATCACCCCATATGTTTTAAGTTAGTTAATAAAAATTTTGTCATCTTTAGTAGGATTAACCTTTATTTAATCCTATCACGTTGTTAAAAAAATAAAAAGCCCTAATGAATTACCCTGCGCCAAGAGCGCAGGGAAAAGCAAGTTATAAAAAATAAAAAAAATATAAATATATTTTCTGGGCGAGTAATATGTCGCCTAACGTTTCGGCATATCTGAAGTTTTCATCCCGATTTAGTAGGATAAATTTTGTTTTTCAGACAATGCTTTGTTTAATTATCTCCGCCTAAACCTTCATCAGACTAAGGGATGAAAATTTGGATCGAGAAAATTTTTCACTCCTTGAAATATAAATAATGAAAAATTTTGGAGCCAGATATGCG
>PFHP01000040.1 GCA_002782365.1 Candidatus Kuenenbacteria bacterium CG_4_8_14_3_um_filter_39_15
GAACGCGAGTCAAGGCGGGCAAGGCGGTTTTGTTCACTGGCTTATTGATTTAAAACAAAGACAAGAGTGATGATAAAAAGCAGCAGGGAAGACAAAAGGAAGAGGCGCAAGACTTTTCTGCTTTGGTTTAAGGTTGTAAATAGCGGCACCTGGCTAAAACCAGTCTGATTTGAATTTTCCATGGATTTTTATTAAATATTTAATAAGAATCCATAGCCTATGTCATTATTATATCATATCTCGCTTACTAAATCAAGGATGGCGGGGTGGAATTATAATTCTTGCGATTTGTCTTGAATTATTTTTTTAACATGTTCAATGAATTTATCTTGAGCGATTTCTTCAACCTTGTCCGAACCGCGCTGGCGGACATGAAGCACCGGCGAGGCAATTTCTTTGTCACCGATAACGAGCATATAGGGAATTTTTTGATTGGCTGCTTTGCGGATTTTATTGCCCACTGTTTCGTTTTCATCCCAAATTTCAACCCTGATCCCGCGCTGTTTAAATTCTTCAGCCAATTTTTGGCAGTGTGCCAGATGCGCGTTGCCAACCGAGATGAGCACGATTTGCGTTGGCGACAGCCAGAGCGGGAAAGCGCCGGCAAAATTTTCAATTAAAATAGCCACGAAACGTTCCAACGACCCGTAAATTACTCGATGAATCACCGCCGGAGTTTTTTCTTGGCTATTTTTGTCGGTATATTTCAGATTAAAACGACGAGGTAATTGGAAATCAAGCTGAATGGTGCCGGTTTGCCATTGACGACCAAGGCAATCATCCATCAGGATGTCAAGTTTTGGTCCATAAAACGCGCCTTCACCTTGGCCGATAAAATAATCAAATTTATTGTCAATCAAAATTTGTTCAAGTTCTTTCTCGGCCCTGTCCCAAGTTTGAATGTCTCCCATAAAATCATCAGGCCTGGTACCGAGACGAAGTTTAAATTTTATATTAAAAATTGAATAAAATAATTTAGCAATGTCAAGAATTTCTTTGTACTCCGAGGAAATTTGATCTTCCGTCACAAAAATATGGGCGTCATCCTGGGCAAATTTTTGGACGCGCAGCAGGCCGCTTAATTCACCCGATTTTTCATGGCGATGAAGCGTGTCGCAGTCAGAAAGACGGAGAGGGAGTTCCCGGTAACTATGTTTGGTTTGTTGGTAAATAGTCATGGCATTGGGGCAGTTCATGGGTTTAACGCAATAGGCATTATTTTCGCCCATATCGCAGATAAACATATTGTCACGGTAATGTTCCCAATGGCCGGATGTTTCATACAGGCTTTTTTTGTTTAGTAATGGCGTAATCGTTTCTTGATAGCCGCGTTTGGCATGCTCACTCCGCCAAAAATTGAGTAATTCATTAATAATAATAGTGCCTTTAGGCAGCCAGTAGGGCATACCGGGAGCGGTTTCATCAAGGAAGAATAATCCTAATTGCGGGCCTAATTTTTTATGGTCTCTTTTTTCCGCTTCTGTCAAAAGTTTTAAATATTCAGCCAATTCGTTTTTTTTGCCAAAGGCCGTGCCGTAAATGCGGCTGAGCATTTTATTCTTCTCATCGCCGTGCCAGTAGGCGCCGGCCAGTTTCATCAGCTTAAAGGCCTTAATGGCGCCGGTGGATTGGGCGTGCGGACCGGCGCACAGGTCAACAAACTGGTCGCCTGTCCAATAAACCGTGGCCTTTTCATGGCGCGCCTCAATTTCATCCAGCCATTCCTGTTTATATTCATTATCTTTAAATAATTTTCTGGCTTCTGCTACTGATGTTTCTTTTTTTATGATCGGCCAATCAGCTTTGATTATTTTCGCCATTTCTTTTTCAATTTTGGGAAAATCATCAACTGAAATTTTTCCCTCATAATCAAAGTCAAAATAAAAACCCTCGTCAGTCGCCGGCCCCATGGCCATTTTGATGCTCGGGTAAAGTTTTAACATGGCTTGGGTTAAAATATGCTCGGCCGAGTGGCGGAGCGCCCAAAGCTCATTAGTCTTGGAGTTTGGCATATAATTAGAGTTTAGCTTCCAGTTGACAAGAGTTATTATATAGGTAAAAAAAAGCGCTGTCAATTTTTTAAAATTTAAAAAATAAGAGGGTTGAAGTTTGATTCAACAACAACCCTCTTTTTGATTTTCTCATTTACACCAAATTGTCTGATCCCGCTCACTGCCGACAGAAACCAGGCGAAGCGGCACATCAACCAGCTCTTCAATTCGCCGCAAATAAATTTGCGCTTGCTTGGGCAGTTTATCAAATTCGCGGATGTTCGTGGTGTTCTGCTGCCAACCAGGAAGCTCTTCGTAAACCGGCTGGCAATCGCGAATGATCGCTAAATCGGTGGGCAGATCGCGGCAGCAATCGCCGTCAACGTGGTAACCGGTGCAAATTTGTACGGTTGCCAGACGGTCTAGCACGTCTAACTTGGTAATTGCCATTTCAGTCAGCCCATTAATCCGGGCGGCAAAACGTGCCAAGACACCGTCAAACCAGCCGCAACGGCGCGGGCGACCGGTGGTGGCGCCGAATTCTTTGCCCCACTCCCGAACCCGTTCGGTATAAAAATACGATAGAAATTCCGTCGGGAATGGCCCCTCACCGACTCGCGTGGTATAGGCTTTAAAGACGCCTATGACATCGTCAATTTTGGTTGGGCCAATGCCGAGTCCGGTACAGGCGCCGCCGGCAATCGGACTGGAGGAAGTAACATAAGGATAAGTGCCAAAATCCACATCCAATAAAGTCCCTTGGGCGCCTTCTAGCAAAATATTTTTACCGGCGGTAATATCCTCGTTGATCAGCCGTGAAACATCCCGCAGACATGGTTGCAATCGTTCACCGTATGCCAAATAATCTTGCAGAATCTTGTCCAGATTGACTTTTTTCCTTTTTAAGTGGGAGGCTTTCAGTTTCAGGTTGAGAGCAAGCTTCTCCCGCAACAAATCCGGGGATTGCAAATCCATCATACGGATGCCAATCCGATCTACCTTGTCCACGTAAGCTGGACCGATACCACGACCAGTGGTGCCGATAAACAAATTCGGGTTGCTCTCCTTGGATTTATCCAGGATGATGTGATAAGGCATAATCACATGGGCGTTGGTGCTGATTGCCAGGCGATTCCGTACTTGAAAATTTTTTGATTCTAGCAAATCAATTTCGTACAGCAATTTGTCGGGTTCTATCACCACACCATTCCCGATATAGCACTGCACGTTTGGATGTAGAATTCCAGAAGGGATTAAATGTAGAATATACTTCTCGCTCTTGACCACCACCGTATGTCCGGCATTGGCGCCACCCTGAAACCGTGCCACAACCCCGATCCGGGACAAGGCGCAAAGCAGATCGATAATTTTACCCTTGCCTTCGTCACCCCATTGGCAACCGACAACAACTCTTACTGGCATAATAGTTTCTCCTCTCCTTTTTATTCAGTTATTCAGTTAGTTTGTTTTTTTATTTTTTTGTATTTTTTTAAATTTTAAAATCAACAAAACGGAGAAAGCCTCCGTTTTGAAATTTACAGGATTTTTAATAATTATTTTTCAATTTTTATAATAATATGATCTTTTAGAATAGGCACTTTTTTGACCCAGAAAGGGGTGAATTCAATTTTGGTATCTTTGATTGAGTCAAACTGGGAAAAGTAGAGTTTGAGATCGTTTTCAGTAAAGCCGACCAGCAAATTTTTATCAAAGATGTCCTTGCTCGGATCCAGGGTAGCCAAGCCGGAAATACTGACCTTCACCTGGGCTGCTAATTTTTCCATGTCTACTGCCATCAGCTCATAAGTTAAACTGGCCGGGTCAACACTGACAAATTCGCTTTTGGCGCCCTGGGATTCTTTGAGCTTGGTTTTGGCCAGTTCTAAAATTTCGTTTTGCTTGGCAAAAACGGCGCTGACAGTCAGCTGGCCGGAGAAAGTGAATGAACTGACTTCACTGCCCAGCTCCTGGTCAGCCTTGCCGTCCGTCAGCTTGGTTTGAGAACCGATTAAAACTAAATTTTTGTCGTCAAGCGCCTCAAAGAATTGGGCGATCGCGTCAGCGCTTGATTTTTTGGTTAATTCAAGTTCAGCTTTTTCAACGTCCGTTGCGGTCAGTCTGCCGATTTGGCGCGTGCCGCCAGTCATCGGGGTAGTTGATTTGCCGTAAACTAATTTTTGTAATGATTCAGACAGTCCGGGAATGGTAAAGGCGGTCGGCGGGATATTGCCCCCGACGCCTTTTTCATCAGCCTGTATTTTGGCTTGGAGGGATGAGTTGGCCGGCACGGTAATTTTGTCTTTGAGCCGGAATATTTTTCCTTCAGGAGTTAACAGGCGGGTGGTGGCGATCAGTGTCTGGCCAGCCCCGCGGTTATTATATATGGTCACCGTGCCTTCGGCCTGGGCGTCAACGGCGCTGCCTGCGGCCACGGAAAATTTTTGCTCAACAGGGGATTCACTGCCCATAATTTTAGCTGGCAGAATAACAGTGGTTGAGGTGTTATTCTCCGGGTTATCTGCCAGGGTGAGCGTGAAATCATAATCAACCGTTGCGTTAGAGGGAGTCAGGGTAATGGTGACTTTAGAAAGGGCGAGATAAGTCACACCCAGGATAAGAATGACAGCCAAGATGATAAAAACAAAGGCGATATGGCGGTAAGATTTATGGGCTGGATTTGAGCGGCTGGCAACAGGGGCGGTTTTTAAATTTTTTTGGGCAGGCATAGGTGTTGAGTTAATTTTTATAATAATACTTATATTTTAATCTTATGTTTTTTAGCTTGAAATGTCAATGCGCTCGGCTGGCACCGGGGTGGTGATAATGGAATTTTGGCCGATAAGTTCTTCAAGTTCAGATTTAATGGAGTCATTCCAAACTATATAATAATTAGTGGCAATGGTGCGCTGGTGGCTATTTTGGCTGACGGTCAGATAGACGCGGTTTTGGCCAAGATGGGCATTGAAAATATCTTTAAGTTTCGCGTGCAGAGAGGCATTAAAATTTTTGTGATTGATTAAGATGGTGATTTCCAATGCTCGGCGGCGATTAGCCTGATTGAGGTTAATATTTTTTTTAATGATGGCGGCGGGATTATCCGGGTCAATTTCACTTACGCTTTCAGCTAAGATTTTAGGCAAGTCGTCCTTGTCTGACAAGCGGCCAGTGGCAAAAATAAATTTATCTTCCTGCCAGGGACTTGAATTTTTTTGCAGGAGTTTAGGAAAAACAATAATTTCCAGCGAGCCGGTGATATCTTCCAAAGTGACAAACATCATCAATTCATTCTGTTTGGTGAATATTTTATGGATTTTTGAGATAATGCCGGCGACACTCACCAAACTGCCGGCTAAAAATTGGTTGTTTAAGATGTCGCTGATTTTGGCCGTAGAGTCAGCAAAGTGCGCGGCCAGAGATTTAAAAGGATGGGACGAGACATAAAGGCCCAGGAGCTCTTTTTCCCACAGGAGCTTGAATTTTTCTTCAGCCGGTTCGGCTGGTTCAAGAGTCAGCCGGCTGCCGTTGGCGGCTGATGTTCGGCCAAAAAGCGAAAATTGCCCGGTATTTCTTTGGTGTTCGTGTGATTTTATAAATGACAGCAGCTTATTTATATTGACTAGTATTTGATTCCGTTCAGCCAGCGCATCCAGGGCGCCGGCTTTAGTCAGAGCCTCAAGCGACTTTTTATTTAAATTTTTTGAAATGACCCGCGTTAGAAAATCTTCCAGGGAATGATAGGGGCCATTTTTTTTGCGCTCTTCAACTATGGTGGCCACAATATCATGGCCTAAATTTTTAATGGCCGCCAGGCCAAAGCGGATTTGCCTGTCGGAGATATAGGTAAAATCAGGCAGAGACTGGTTAACATCCGGCGCTAGGACTTTGATCCCCATTTTTTCACATTCTATCACCGCTTCAGCGATTTTATCAGTATTGCCAGATTCGCAAGTCATGAGCGCCGCCATAAATTCCGCCGGGAAATTCGCTTTCATGTAAGCAGTTTGGTAGGCCACCACCGCGTATGAAGCCGAATGCGCTTTATTAAAACCGTAGCCGGCAAAGGGCTCAATGTAGCCCCAAATTTCGCGCGCTTTAATTTCGTTAATGCTGTTATTAATACAGCCTTTGATGAATTTATCTTTCTGCTTGGCCATCAGTTCTTTTATTTTTTTACCCATGGCTTTTCTAAATTGGTCCGCTTCCTCGGCGTTGTAGCCGGCAAGTTCCATGGCGGTCAGCATGACATCATCCTGATAGATTAAAAGGCCGAAGGTGCGCTCCAGAATATTTTTCAGCAGGGGATGGGGATAGGTGACTGAACTGGGGTCATGCTTTCTTTTAATGTATTCCGGGATAATTTCCATTGGCCCTGGCCGGTAAAGGGCAACCATGGCCATGATATCGTAGATGTTGTCTGGCCGCAGGTCTTTGAGATTTTTAGTCATACCCGACGATGACAGCTGAAAAACTCCCATAGTTTTGCCATCAGACAGGAGTTTAAAGGTTTTCTTATCATCCCAAGGAAGTTTATCCAGATTAATGGCTTTGTTTTTTGTGCGCTCAACAATTTTGACTGCCAGCCCGAGGATTGAAAGGTTGCGGATGCCCAGAAAGTCGGCTTTCAAAAGACCGACAGTTTGGTGTTCCACATTGGGGTCAATGGAGCGCATGTCATATTGAGTGATAATTTGTTCGCCCTTGGGCTCGCGCTGCAGGGGCAGGTATTCAGTCAGTTTTTTGGGAGCAATCACCACGCCGGCGGCGTGAACTGAAATATGGCGCACGCAGCCTTCAATCCGTTCGGCCAGGTCAAGGATTTTTTTGGCTTGAGCGTCGGTTTGGTAAAGTTGTCTCAATTCATGATTTATTTTTTTGGCTTTATCTATGGTGACATGGGAGCCTTGGGGACCGAGGGGAATCATTTTGGAGATTTTATCGCCCAGGCCGTAGGCTAGACCTAAAACGCGGGTAATATCTCTTACGGCGGCTCTGGCTTGCATCGTGCCAAAAGTTCCAATGTTGGCTACTTTATCAGCCCCGTATTTTTGGCGGACATAATCAATCACTTGATCGCGCCGATCATCCTGGATATCACAGTCAATGTCAGGCGGCGTCGGCCTTTTTTTTGTGAGAAATCTTTCAAAAGGCAGATTAAAGCGCAGCGGGTTGACTGAAGTGATGCCCAGAGCGTAGGAAACAAGCGAGCCGGAAGCAGAGCCGCGAGTGGTGGCAATAATGTCTTGGCTCCTGGCCCAATTCATAAAATCGGCCACGATTAAAAAGTAATGGTCATATTGTTTGGAGATAATAATATCAAGTTCATAATCAAGGCGCCGTTTGTCTTCAGGGGTGATTTTTCCCTCGCGTTTTTTCAGTCCGGCAAAAGTAAGCTCTGTCAGATAGTCAGCGCTGTTTTTGCCTTCGGGCACGTCAAATGTAGGAAAATGCCAGGAAGTAAGGTCTAATTTGAGGTAGCATTTTTTAGAGAGTTCAACAGTGTTGGCCGCGGCTTCGGGCACGCCCAAATCTGCCGCGTATTTAATCATACTCTCGGCCGAGGTAAAAGACATGTCAAAGTTAGACATGTCAAGGCGCTTTTTGTCGTCAACGATTTTCCCAGTCTGGATGCACACCATGGCATCTTGCGCTTCCTGGTCATCAGGATTGAGATAATGGGAATCTTTAGTGAGCACCAGGGGAATATGCGTCTCTTGGCTAAGTTTAATCATTAACTGGTTGACCGCTATCTGCTGGGGGATTTCTGGATGGTGCTCAAGCTCAAGATAAAAATCACCAACGCCGAATATTTTTTGATATTCCAGAGCGGCCTCGCGCCCTGCCTGATATTCATTGGCCAGCAAAAGTGAAGGCACCTTGCCTTTGAGACAGGCAGTGGTGGCAATCAGGCCCTGGGAATATTTTTTCAGAACTTCCAGGTCAATCCGTGGTTTATAATAGAAGCCTTCAAGATGGGCAAGGGTGGTGAGCTGAATGAGATTTTTGTAACCAGCCTCATTTCTGGCCAAGAGCAAAAGATGAGAATATTTAGTGTCCTTGCCGGGTTCCTTATTGCTTAACAGCCTGGGAGCAACATAGGCTTCCAGGCCGATGATCGGTTGAATGCCTTGAGCCATACATTCTCTGTAGAATTCCAGGGCGCCATACATAACGCCGTGGTCAGTCAAGGCCAAGGCTGGCATATTATACTCTTTGGCTTTAGCCACCAGATCAGGAATTTTAGCTAAGCCGTCCAACAAAGAGTAATGGCTATGAACATGTAAGTGGACAAAGTTGGACATAAAAACAAAATGCAAGAAAAATTATAATTGGAATATGGGATTTAAAATTTATTTTTAAAATTTAAAATTTAAAATTGAGCGTTAATTACTTTATTATTATAGCCATTAATTATCCATATTACAAATTTAGTTATTTTTTTGCTATAATTACCCTATGCGCAAGAAATACCTTAAAAAATGGGTGATAGTTTTTGTGATTGTTTTGATAGTGATGGCAGTTATTTGGGCGATCATTAATGCCCTTGACTTTAGCCAGGGCAAGCCGGTCAAATTTGGCGTGACCTTCAGCCATAAATTTGCCAGCCAGAACATGGGGTTGGACTGGACTGAAGTTTATTGGGCGATAATTAATGACTTGGGCGTGAAAGACATTCGTTTGGCCGTGCCTTGGGATACGGTGGAAGAGCAGGATGATTTTTATAATTTTACTGATTTTGAATGGATGGTCGGAGAGGCGGGAAAAAAAGGGATTAATATTATTATGGCTATTGGCCGGCGGACGCCCAGATGGCCGGAGTGCCATGACCCGCGCTGGCTAGCGAACTTAGACAAACAAGAAGCTGACCAGGAAACTTTAGAGCTGCTGCAGCAAATTGTTAATCATTTTAAGAACTATGAAAATATTTCAGCCTGGCAGGTGGAGAATGAGCCGCTGCTGGATTTATTTGGGGAATGTTCCAAGTCTGATAAAGAATTTTTGGCAAGCGAGGTGGCCTTAGTCAGAGCGCTTGATGACCGGCCAATTATGGTGACTGATACGGGTGAGCTGTCAAGTTGGATGGCAGCGGCCAGCTTGGCGGATATTTTTGGCGTGACAATGTATAAAACTGTCTGGAATAAATTTTTTGGCGTCTGGCGTTACCCTTGGCCGCCGGCTTATTATTATTTTAAAGCCAAAAGAGTTGAGCGCCAATACCAGTTGGACAAGATTATTGTTTCCGAGCTCCAGGCAGAGCCATGGACTACTGGCGAACAATCATTGATTTTTATGGATGTCGCTGACCAGTTAAATTTATTTAGTGGGAATGATTTTGAAAAGAATCTGGCGTATGTTAAGCGCGCTGGTTTTAGCGAAGCGTATTTATGGGGAGTTGAGTGGTGGTATTGGCTAAAAAAAAAGAAAAATATGCCCCAATTTTGGAATGAGGCAAAATTGATTTGGCAAAAATAAGGCAGAGTGGTATAATTAAATTAATTAGTAATTAGTAAATTAAATCTATGAGTAAAAAAATTTTAATTATAGAAGATGAGCAAACTTTAGTTAAGGTATTGGTAGAAGCTTTTTCAGAAAACGGTTATAAAGTTGAAACGGCGATTGACGGCGAAGAGGGCTGGAAAAAGGTGCAAGAGTTTGAACCAGATCTAATTTTGCTGGATTTGATTCTGCCCAAGATGGATGGCTTTGAGATATTGCATAGAATAAAAAAGAATGAAAAGTTAAAAAACACGGCGGTGCTGATTTTGACTAATTTATCAGATGTCAAGGACAGATGCCATGAAATGGGAGCAGTGGCATGTTTAGTAAAATCCGATGAGTCAATTGATAATATTAAAAAGGCGGTGAAGCAGGTGTTGCAGTTTTGACTCATCCTCCCCTCAGAATTTAAATCATCCAGTGAATGATTTGAACGGGAGGTGGCGAGCGAATCGAGCCAGAGGGGTGCTGATTTCGTAATTCAACTTTAATCATTAATTTATTAATCTATGCCTAAGAAAATATTAATCATTGAGGATGAGCAAGTCATAGCCGATGCGCTGAAGATGGGCTTGGTTGAATCTAATTATAAAGCAGTGGTGGCTTATGACGGCGAGGACGGGCTGGAGCAGGCAAAAAAAAATAAGCCGGATTTAATTTTACTTGATTTGCTTTTGCCTAAAAAAGATGGTATGACGGTTTTGCGTGAACTGCGTGAAGATAAGATAACAAAAAATGTTCCAGTGATGATTTTGTCGCAGTTGTCTGATACAAATAAGATTAGCGAGGGAGTGTCCTTGGGCGTGGTGGGTTATTTGGTAAAAGTGGATTTCAGTTTGGCTGAAGTGGTGGAAAAGGTAAAATCAGTACTGGGCGATTAAAGTTGATTAAGTTGAATATCTCAAAAGACAGGTTGTAACCTGTCTTTTAGTTTGATAAGATTAAATTAGTGATTAAGTATCGGAGTGTAGTATACCGGTAGTACGCGCCCTTCGGGTGGGTGTAGACTGGGTTCGATTCCCAGCACTCCGACCAACTTAAACTTTTAGCAATAAATCTTAAGAGGTTACGAGAGAAAAAGAAGCTTTCGCAAGATCGACTTGCAAAGCTTGCCGATGTTGCCAATAATACGATTATTAAAATTGAGCAGGG
>PFHP01000066.1 GCA_002782365.1 Candidatus Kuenenbacteria bacterium CG_4_8_14_3_um_filter_39_15
TAGAAGCCACCAATAAACAGGTGGTGAGCTTTGCCGACCAGCTGCAGAATTTGGAAAAAGTTTTGACTAGTTCAAAAAATCGCGGTTCTCTGGGCGAGGCCAATTTGGAATTGATTTTGAGCAACATCTTGCCGCCGCAGGCCTACGCCATGCAATACCGTTTTAAGGACGGCGAAATAGTGGACGCGGTGGTTAAAATTAAAAACAATCTTTTGCCGGTGGATGCTAAGTTTTCTCTGGAAAATTACCGCCGAATTATCGCCGAAACCAACGGGGAAAAGAAAAAAGAGCTGGAGCACGTTTTTAAAAACGATTTAAAAAAGCGCATTGACGAAACAGCCAAGTATATCCGGCCGAATGAAGGAACTTTGGATTTTGCCTTTATGTTCATTCCGGCCGAGGGCATTTATTATGATTTGTTAATTAATGAGGTCGGTGCGATCAAAGTGGATACTGGCGGATTGATTGATTATGCTTTTAAGGAAAAGAAAGTGATTATTGTTTCACCGACGACTTTTGCCGCTTATTTACAGACTGTGCTGCAGGGTCTGCGGGCGCTCCAGATTGAAGAATCAGCCAAGGAAATCCGCCAGCGGGTAGAAGAACTTGGCAAGCATATAGTCAATTATGACACATATATGCAGAAATTGGGGAATAATTTGGGTACTACTGTTAATGCCTATAATACGGCGTATAAAGAGCTGAATAAGATTGACAAGGACGTGGTCAAAATTACGGCAGGGGAGAAGAAAATTGAGGTTCTTTCAATTGAAAAGCCTAGATCTATTAAGGAATAGATTATTTTATCGTATATTAGTCAAAAAAAATCTGAACGGGTTGACTATTAGGTTAAATTAGCATAAAATTAATTATAAATAATAAAATTGTGGATAAAAATAACAAAAATTATTGGTGGCAATTGGGATTAAAAATATTTGCGGAAAGCACTGGTTGGATTGCCGCGCCAATAATTGGCGCGCTTTATTTAGGCAGATGGCTGGACAGCAAATATGATACAGGGCAATTGTTTTTTTTAAGCATTACAATTTTGGCTTTTGTCATATCGTCAATCGGCATTGGTATGACCGGAATGAAATATATGCGGTTGATTGAAAAAGATGAGCTGTTAAGAAAAAGCAAGAATAATCAGAAGGATAAAGAAAAAAATTAAAGTTAAAAAAATGGCCGAACAGGCAGCTAATAATATAGTTGAACGCACAGAGGGACATGAGCATACTTTATTTGCGCAACCAGTTTTTAATTTTAGTAATTTTCAGGTGACTAATTCATTGCTGACTTCCTGGCTGGCGGTTTTTTTAATTATTATTATTGCTTTGGCTATTAAATTGAAATTAAAAAAAGTGCCGGGTGTCTTTCAGAGCATGATAGAAAAAATTGTCGTAGGAGCTTTTGATATAATGGATTTGGTGACCAATGACCGCAAAAAAAGCGAGCGAGTATTCCCGCTTGTGTTTTCAATTTTTATTTTTATTTTAATCAATAATTGGCTGGGGTTAATTCCTGGTATCGGTTCAATCACATATAACGGAGTGGCTATGTTCCGCGGCGGCACGGCGGACATGAATACTACTTTAGCCCTGGGAATTTTTTCAGTGCTGGCGGCTAATGTTTTCGGCGTCATCGTAGCGGGGGCATGGAATTATTTTAATAAATTTATAAATTTAAAAGCCTTAATTGAAATTCCCAAGAAAATTATTAAAGAGCCGGTAATAGTTTTGGTTAATCCAATAAATTTTTTTGTGGGATTAATTGAGATTATTTCGGAGATTGCCAAAGTGGCCTCACTCTCTTTTCGTCTTTTTGGCAATGTTTTTGCGGGCGAAGTGCTGTTAGCTTCTATTGCGGCTATGGCCGCGTATCTAGTGCCTTTGCCTTTTATGTTTTTGGAGTTGATTATCGGAGTGATTCAGGCTTTAATTTTCGCTATTTTGTCTCTGGTTTATTTCACCATTGCCTCCCTGGAACACGAATCTCATTGAAGCATAAAAATTTTAAATTAATAATTAAAATAATCTAAGGCGACTTTAAATATAAAATTAAGATAAAAAAACAGTCGACCGATGATTATTAAAAAGGTCATATTATGGATTTAACTTTAATTGCCAAGGCATTGGCGATTGCGGTGGGAGGTATTTTTCCGGCTTACGCCATTGGAAAAATTGGAGCCAAAGCCATGGAGTCTATCGGGCGCAATCCAGAAGCGGCTGGCAAGATTCTAGTGCCGATGTTGCTTGTTTCTGCTTTTGCTGAAGCTATTGCTATTTACGCCTTGATTATTGCCTTCTCGATCAGCTAGTTTGATTATTTATATTGTCCCCCGATGTTAATATCGGGGGCAGAGATAAGTAATTAAATTTAAGAAGATGGAAATTCTAAAACTTTTTGGAATTGATTGGAAATTAATGCTGGCGCAGTTGGTAAATTTTGCCGTGGTTATCGCCGTGCTTTGGTTTTTTGCTTTAAAACCTTTAACTAAAATGATGAGAGAGAGAAATAAAGAAATAGAAAAAGGTCTGGATGATGCTCGGCAGGCAGAAGCAAGGCTGACTGAAGTTGAAAAGCTGGTTAATGATAAAATTAAAGAAACTAAATTTGACGCCGATATAATTTTAAATGAGGCAAGAAAGGAAGCGGAAAAAGCAAAAAGCGCGGCAGCGGAAAAAACCAAAAAAGAAATTGAAGCGATGATTGAGAAAGCTAAAAAGCAGCTGGCAAGCGAGAAGCGCGCGATGATTAGTGAGGTTAAGGGAGAAGTTGGAGAAATGATCGTCAGGGCTCTGGAAAAAATTTTGTCACGGGGGTTAACCAAAGAAATGGATAAAAAATATATTGATCAAACATTAAAGGAATTAAAATAGGATGAAGAAAAAAGACCAAGTAAAAATATTAGCCGCTGCTTTGTATGCCGCGGCGCGGGATAAAAAACAGCCAGAGCTTGAAAAAGTGGTTAGCAACTTCGGGTTGTATTTAAAAGCAAGAGAGCTGATGAGTTTGCTGCCGGAGATTTTAAGTGAACTGGAAAGAATTTATTTTGAGGATAAAAATATTGTGGCGGCGGAAGTGATTAGCAAGAATAAATTAAGCGATCACCAATTGGCAGAGATTGCGGGGTTAGTCCAAAATAAAACTGGCAAAAGCGCGCGGGTTAAACAGGTTGAGAACGAAGAGCTGATTGGCGGCGCGGCCATCAGGCATGATGATAAATTACTGGATTTGTCGCTCAAAAATCAATTAATAAGTTTAAAAAAACAATTAGCTAATTAAATTAAAAACTATGTCGTATGATTATTTAATTAAAAGTTTACAAAGCCAATTGGAAGGCTGGCAGGCTGAAGTTAAAGAAGAAACGATTGGCCAAGTGACTGAAATTGGTGATGGCATTGCCAAAATTTCTGGTTTAGCTGACGTTATGTCATCAGAAATGCTTGAATTTGAAGCGGCTGATAACAGTAAAATTTATGGCATAGTCTTAAACTTAGAAGAGCATTCAGTCGGTGCTGTTATTTTTGGTGAATATGAAAAATTGCAAGAGGGAGATAAAGTCAGAAGGACAGAGAGAATTTTGGAAGTGCCGGTGGGCGAGGCAGTGGTGGGCCGGGTAGTCAATCCCTTAGGAGAGCCGCTTGACGGCAAAGGGCCGGTTGAATCAAAAGAATTTTACCCCGTGGAAAAAATTGCCCCCGGGGTGATTAAAAGGCAGTCAGTTAAAGAGCCGCTGCAAACCGGGATTAAAGTGATTGATTCTATTATTCCGATTGGCAAAGGGCAGCGGGAGCTGATCATTGGCGACAGGCAGACAGGAAAAACTGCTTTGGCAATTGACACGATTATTAACCAAAAAGGAAAAGATGTAATTTGCATTTATGTGGCTATTGGGCAAAAGGAATCAAAAATTGCCAAGATCGTGGCAAAATTAGAAGAACATGGAGCAATGGAATATACCACGGTTGTTTTGGCCGGGGCAAGCGAATCAGCCACATTGTCTTTTATTGCGCCATATGCCGGCTGTGCCATGGGAGAATATTTTATGGATAAAGGCCGGCATGTGCTTTTAGTTTATGATGATCTTTCAAAACATGCCATCGCCTACCGTCAGATGTCGCTGCTATTGCGCCGTCCGCCGGGCAGGGAAGCTTTTCCCGGGGATGTGTTTTATCTGCATTCACGTTTACTCGAGCGGGCGGCTAAATTGAGCGATGAGTTGGCCGGCGGGTCTTTGACAGCCTTGCCAATTATTGAAACTCAAGCGGGAGATATTACGGCTTATATCCCAACCAATGTGATTTCAATTACTGACGGGCAGATATTTTTGGAAACCGATTTATTTTACAAGGGCATTAGACCGGCGTTGAACGCCGGATTGTCCGTATCGCGCGTTGGTTCGGCGGCGCAGATTAAAGCCATGAAAAAGGTGGCCGGTAAATTAAAACTGGATTTGGCGCAGTTTAGAGAATTAGAAGCCTTTGCCCAGTTCGGCTCTGATTTGGATGAGGCAACAAAAAAGCAGATTGCCAGAGGCAGGCGGGTGACTGAAATTTTAAAGCAAGGCCAGTATAAGCCAATTGACCAGCCGTTGCAGGTATCAATAATTTATGCGGTGACGCAAGGACTTTTGGATGAAGTGGCGGTAGAAAAATTGGCGGAGTTTGAAGAGAAACTATTCAGTAAAATGAAAAGTGAAGGCAAAGATGTCTTAAAAGAAATTGGCGAGACAAGTGATTTTTCTGAAAAAAGCGAAAAGAAAATGAAAAAAATAATTTTAGATTTGGTTGAGATGGGATTTATGGAAGAAAAAAATGAGAGTTGAGCTGATTACATATAAATTTCTAATTTAATTTTTAATAATAAGGTGTAGGTCGCTCTGGTGCCTCCGCTATGCTCCGGCACAACAGAGCGCCCATTCTCGCTGCTCGACGCAAAGCAGTTTGCGTCGAGCTTAACGCTCGAACTATGCCGCAGGCAACAAGAGAAATTAAAAGAAGAATAAAGTCGGTTAGTAATACCAGAAAGATTACTAAAGCGATGGAAATGGTGGCGGCGGCTAAGATGAGGCGAGCGGTGGCCAAAGTTTTGGCTACCAGAAGCTATGCTGATTTGGCTTGGCAGACAGTGATCCACCTGGCAAAAAAAGTGGATACCAGGCACCATCCATTTTTTAGAGAGCGCCCAGAGATTAAAAACGTGGCGCTGGTGCTCATCAGCACCAATCGCGGATTGTGCGGCAGTTTTAACATCAATTTGGTGCGCCAAGTGACTGAATCAATAAAAATTCATCATCCCCAACTAAAGACAACTAATATTATTAGTTACGGGGTGAGAGGCAGAGATGAAGCCAGGAGAAGACATTTAAATTTAATTGCTGATTTTCATAAAGAGGACATTACGGATGATTCAACCATTATCAGGCCGATTGCCCAGCTGGTGGCTAAAGATTATATTGAGGGTAGATGCGACAAAGTTTTTGTGGCTTTTACAGATTTTATAAGCGCTTTGGAACAGAGACCGCATGTCAAGCAGCTTTTGCCAATTGTGCCCAAGATTGATGAGAGATTGGGGCATATAATTCATGAAAAAGATCTGGCAGCAGATATTAATGTGGAAAATTTTTCCGAATTTATCTTTGAGCCAGATACTAAAACCGTTTTAGATGCATTTCTGCCGCGCTTAGTGGAAGTGCAGATTTATCAGGCAGTCCTGGAAAGCGAGGCATCGGAACATTCCGCTCGGATGATGGCAATGAGGAACGCCAGTGATGCGGCTGATGAAATGATCGGGGATTTAACCTTGGCGTTTAATAAGGCGCGGCAGGCGGGGATTACCGCGGAACTAGCTGATATTACAGGAGGCAGAGCGGCGCTGGAATAATAAATATTAATTAAATTATAAAATTTAATTTATGAAAAGACAAAAACAGATCACTCTTTTTGAAGGTCAAAAAATCCGCCGGGTTTGGGATGAGAAAAAAGAAAAATGGTATTTTTCCGTGATTGATATTATTGCTATTCTCACAGAGCAGACAAATTATAATCGCGCGAAAACATATTGGACAACTTTAAAAAATCGCTTAAAAAACGAGGGAAGCGAAGTGGTCACAAAATGTGACCAGTTGAAAATGATGACTCAAGACGGAAAAATGAGAGAAACAGACGCGGCCGATGTGGAAACGTTTTTGCGTTTAATTCAATCTATGCCAAGCAAGAAAGCCGAACCGGTTAAACTTTGGTTAGCCCGCGTCGGTTATGAAAGAATTGAAGAAATCAACGACCCGGAAAAAGCGCTTAATCGCAGTCGCAATTATTGGCAAAGAATGGGCAGAAGCCAAAAATGGATTCAGCAAAGAATGATGGGACAGGAAATTAGAAATAAATTGACGGATTATTGGAAAAATAATGAAGTTAAAGAGCAAGACGAATATGCGATTTTGACAAACATAATTCATGAAGAATGGAGCGATTTAACGGTTCAAGAACATAAAAATTTAAAAAATTTGAAAAGAGAAAATTTGTGTGATCATATGTCTGATGCTGAACTGGTCTTTACCGCTTTGGCCGAGCTTTCCACGCGCCAAATTGCCGAAACAATGGAGGCCAAGGGTTTGGAGAAAAATAAAATTCCGGCTAAAAAAGGCGGTCGGGTGGCAAGAAATGCCCGTTTAGAATTGGAACAAAAAACCGGCAAAAAAATTGTCAGCGCCGATAATTTTAAGAATTTGGAAAATAAAAAAGTTGTGGCAGAGGGGAGAAAAGATAAATAAATACTTGACACTATATCCTATATGATATATAATGGAAATAATCAAGAATATCCGGTCAAATTTTATCAAGACAGCCGCAGCGGTGAATCATCGGTGTTTAATTACATGGAAAGTTTGGACCTAAAAGCAAAAGCCAAAGTTTTGAAATACATTGAATTTTTACGCCAGCATCAAGGTTATTTAGATGAGCCCTACACTAAACATATTAAAGGTAAAATTAGGGAATTGCGGGTGGATTTTGGTCATCAAAGGCACAGAATTTTCTATTTCGCGTTTATCAAAAAGACAATTGTTTTACTTCACGCTTTTTTGAAAAAGACCGACAAAACACCGATGGCGGAAATAAAAAAAGCCGAGAATAATTATTTTGATGCCATCAATAATCAAAAATTATATGAATAAAAAAAAGATAATCAAAAAAGAGAAAAAAGCCGTTGACTGGCAGAAATATTTAAATAGACAGTTGAGAGATCAATCAGTGAGAAAATATTATGATGAATACGGCAAGCAATTGGAAATTGCTTATCAAATTTTGCAGTTGCGCAAAAAGCAAAAGATGTCGCAAACGGAATTGGCGCGCCGTTTAAAAACCAAACAGAGCAATGTGGCGCGCATGGAGGCTGGACAGCAAAATTTTACCACTGACACTTTGCAAAAAGTGGCGGATATTTTTAAGCGTCAGTTGAAGGTGGAGTTTGTAAAGTAAACAACAAAGAAAAGTTGTGGCAGATGGGAGAAAAATGTTAAAGAACGGGAAGAAATTGAAAAAGTAAAATTAAATGTCATTCCCGCTGGAGTTTACCCCGCACCACGATGCGGGGCGGGAATGACAGGATGAAGTTTGGAATAAAAAAATTGACAAAGAATTAAAAGAATATACACTTAAATTTTAAGTGATGTTACGCAAATAACAGAAAATGACAAGTGGGGATTTGCGTAAGGTCAATTATTTATTAAAAGTTTATTATAAAAATATGGATAATATTGGTGTTATCAAACAAATTATTGGCGTAGTGGTGGACGTGTATTTTCCAAAAAAACTGCCTGGAATTTATTACGCGCTTGAAGTAAAGCTGGCTGACAAAATTTTGGTCTTGGAAGTGCAAAAACATCTGGGTGATAAAATAGTCAGGACGGTCGCCATGGGTTCAACTGATGGTCTGGCGCGGGGAGTGGCAGTAGTTGACACTGGCGCGCCAATTGCCGTGCCGGTGGGCAAAGAAACCCTAGGCAGGATGTTTGATGTTTTGGGTAAGCCGATTGATGGCAAGGGAGAGGTATTGACCAAAGAAAAATCACCCATTCATAAACAGGCGCCGAGTTTTATTGACCAGACAACAAAAACTGAAGTTTTTGAGACAGGGATTAAGGTGATTGATTTAATTTGCCCTTTTACCAAAGGCGGCAAGGTAGGCTTATTCGGCGGGGCCGGGGTGGGCAAGACCGTGGTCATTCAGGAGCTGATTAGAAATATTGCCCAGGAACACGGCGGGTTTTCTGTTTTTGCTGGCGTGGGAGAACGGACGCGCGAAGGCAATGATTTATATTACGACATGAAGGCGTCAGGTGTTCTAAAAAATACAACCTTGGTATTCGGACAGATGAATGAACCGCCTGGTTCAAGATTGCGCGTTGGCTTAACCGGGCTATCCATGGCAGAACATTTTAGAGACAAGGAAGGCAAAGACGTACTGCTGTTTATTGATAATATTTTCAGGTTTACTCAAGCCGGCAGCGAAGTGTCAGCGCTTCTTGGCAGAATGCCGTCAGCCGTAGGTTATCAGCCGACATTGGCGACAGAAATGGGCGAGCTGCAGGAGAGGATTACTTCAACTAAGAAAGGCTCAATTACCTCTGTGCAGGCAATTTACGTGCCGGCGGACGACTTGACTGACCCGGCGCCGGCGACAACCTTTGGCCACTTGGATTCAACGGTGGTGTTGTCAAGAAGTTTGAGTGAACTCGGAATTTATCCGGCAGTTGACCCGCTTGATTCAACGTCGGTGATTCTTGATCCGGCAGTGGTGGGCGAAGAACATTATAAGGTGACGCGCGAAGTACAGCGAGTACTGCAAAGATACAAGGATTTGCAGGATATCATTGCGATTTTGGGCATGGAGGAGCTTTCAGAAGAGGATAAAATTACAGTTTCCCGCGCCAGAAAGATTCAGAGATTTTTATCGCAGCCATTTTTTGTAGCAGAAACATTTACCGGCCGGCCGGGCGCCTATGTGCCGTTAAAAGAAACCGTCAGAGGATTTAAGGAAATTTTAGAAGGGAAATATGATTCTAAATCAGAACAGGCATTCTATATGAAGGGGTCAATTAGTGAGGTTAAATAAAGTATTTCTATCAGCAAAATTGTTTTTCAAAAAGACGTAAATTTTTTTCCAGCGAAAAAATTTACTAAAGGGTTCACAAAATTCCCCGATGTTAAATCGGGGACCAAGCAATTTTGTTCACCCATTCTTTTTGAAAAACAATTTTGCTGATGGGATGAAGCTATACCATGAAATCTATTAAACTAAAAATAGTAACCCTTGAAAAAGTTGTTTCATCTGACACGGTCAGTCAGGTTTCTTTGGATACAAAAATGGGGCAGATTACAATCTTGCCCAATCATTTGCCGTTAGTGGCCGAATTGGTGCCGGGAGAAATTATTGTTAAAAAATCAACTAAAGGCGGGGAGACAGAGGAGTGGATGGCAGTTTCCGGCGGATTTGTAGAAGTTTTGCCAGATGCAGTGGTGATCTTGGCTGATACGGCAGAATATGCGGCAGAGATTGACCAGGCAAGAGCAGAAGAGGCCAGAGCCAAAGCAGAGAAATTATTAAAAGAAAAGATGGTTGATTCCAAAGAGTATGCTTATGTGGCGGCAAAATTACAAAAGGAATTAGCCAGACTTAGGGTGGTCAGAAAGAGAAAAAATAAATTTTCAGCTGTTTCGGCCGATAGCCTTAAATAACCAATAATTATTAAAAATAAAATAAAATAAAATTA
>PFHP01000027.1 GCA_002782365.1 Candidatus Kuenenbacteria bacterium CG_4_8_14_3_um_filter_39_15
TTGATGCAAACGCCCTTATTCATCGCGCTTTTCACGCCCTGCCGCCTTTGATGACTAAGGATGGGGTGCTGGTGAATGCTGTTTATGGTTTTGCCAATATATTACTTAAAGTTTTAAAAGACATTAAGCCGGATTATGTGGCAGTCTGTTTTGACGTGGCCAGGGAAACTTTTCGCCATAAAATGTATCCGGATTATAAGGCGCACAGAAAGCACGGGCCGCAAGAGCTTTATGACCAGTTTGAGATGGTTAAAGAATTGGTTAAGGCGTTTAAGATGCCGCTTTATGCCTTGGCAGGTTATGAAGCAGATGATTTAATTGGCACGATCGTCAATAAGATACAAGATACAGTTAACAATAAACAGGGTAAGGTAAAAATAGAAAACTATATCGTGACAGGGGATATGGATACCTTGCAGTTAATAGCCGAAGATACGAAAGTTTATACTTTGCACAAGGGAATTAGCGATACTATAATTTATGATGAATCGGCAGTCAGGGAAAAATATGGCTTTGGGCAGGAGTTGCTGGTTGATTATAAGGCGCTCAGAGGAGACCCTTCTGACAATATCCCCGGGGTAAAAGGAGTCGGGGAAAAGACAGCTCAAGAGCTAATAAAAAAATTTAAGGCGCTTGAAAACTTGTATGATTTTATTGACGGTTTAAAAAAGCTTGGGGCAGAAGCTAGAAATCAGGCGTTAGAAATGAAGGGCATTAAAAAATCCGTTTATACAAAATTAATTAATCATAAAAAAGAGGCGTTTTTGTCCAAGAGGCTGGCGACGATAAAATGTGATGTTAAAATGGATTTTAATCTGGCTGAGACGCGGGTTCAGCCGTTTGATGCCGCGCGGTTAGTAGAGCTGTTCCAGACATGGAATTTTAAATCTCTGATTGGCAGGATTCCGGCAGCGGAAAAAATAATTATTAAGGGACAGAGTTCGCTTTTTAATCAGGGGAATCAGCCGGGCGGGGGGAAAAACAAATTTGAGATCAGACAGGGTTATGAGTTGCTTGATCACCAGGATAAACGCGATTATTTTTTAGAAAAATTAGCGCCACAAAAAGAGTTTGCCATTGATACGGAAACAGATAGTGTTGATCCCTGGCGCTTAAATTTGCTGGGCGTTAGTTTTTCATGGCAAGCCGGCAGCGCTTATTATTTGCCAATTGAGAAATTAGAAATTAGCGGACAGCCATCAGGAATTTTTTATAATCAGTTAAATAAAATATTAGCTGACGAGAAAATTAAAAAAATTGGGCATAACATTAAATTTGATTTGGAAGCTTTAGCCAGAGCTGGCTTTGAATTAAAAGGCATTGCTTTTGATACGATGGTGGCGTCGTATTTATTAAATCCTGGTTCAAGGCAGCATAGTCTGGCCGCCGCGGCATTTACGGAATTCGGCTATGAGATGACGGCGATTGAAAGCCTGCTCGGCCCCAAAGGCAAAGACCAGCTTAATATGAGCCAAGTGGCCGTGGCCAGAGTAGCTGATTATTCATGCGAGGATGCTGATTATACCTGGCGGTTGTATGAAAAGTTAAAAAAGCAGCTGCTTAAGAATGATTTATTGGATTTGCTGGAAGATATTGAAAATCCGTTAATTCGGGTGTTGGCTAAAATGGAGAAAAACGGGGTGATGATTGATGTTAATTTTTTAAAGAAGATGAGTCGGGAATTGGCATTAAAAATAAATAGTTTAGAAGCCAAAATTTTTAAAATGGCTGGCATGAAGTTTAATGTCCGTTCGCCGCTGCAATTAAAGGAAATTTTATTTGATAAATTAAATATTTCAACCGCCGGACTTGCCAGGACTAAAACTGGCATTTCCACGGCAGCCGTGGAACTTGATAAATTGCAAGGCAGGCATCCGCTGATTGATTTGATCAGGGAGCACAGGGAACTGGCCAAGTTAAAAAGCACTTATACTGATGCCTTGCCGCAGCTGATTAACCCGGCGGATAAAAGAATTCACACTTCATTTAACCAGACGGTCACCGCCACTGGCAGATTATCATCGTCTGATCCAAATTTGCAGAATATTCCGATTCGCACGGAGTTGGGCCGTAAAATCAGGCAGGCATTTGTGGCGCCAGTTGGTTATAAAATCGCGGCTTTGGATTATTCGCAGATTGAGTTAAGGATTGCGGCCGCCTTGAGCGGCGATAAAAAAATGATAGCGGCGTTTGAAAGAAAAGAAGATTTTCACGCGCGGACGGCGGCCGAAGTTTTTGAAGTTTCTTTAGATAAAGTGACATCAGAGATGAGGCGCAAGGCAAAAGAGGTTAATTTTGGGATTTTGTATGGCTTGGGGGCGCATGGTTTGGCGCAGCGGACAGGAGTGAGTTATGAGGAGGCGCTGGCATTTATTGAAAAATATTTTGACGTTTATAGCGATTTGAAAGAATATTTAGAAGAAACGATTACCCTGGCTCATTCCCAGGAATACGTGGAAACTTTGTTCGGCCGTAAACGGTATTTGCCGGAAATTAACGCGGATCATCAGGGCTTGAGAGCACAGGCGGAAAGGATGGCTTTGAATCATCCTTTCCAGGGTTCAAGCGCTGATCTGATCAAGATGGCTATGATTGAAGTTGATAAATTGATTGAAAAAGAATTTTCAGCTGACGCAGTGAGGATGATATTGCAAGTGCATGACGAGTTGGTGTTTGAGATAAAAGATGGGCTGGTTAAAAAAGCCAGTGAATTAATTAAAGATGAAATGGAAACGGTCTATAAATTAAAAGTGCCGATTGTGGTAGATGTGGGTATAGGTAAAAATTGGGGAGAGTGCAAATAATCAGAATACAAAGAGCAATAAACAAAGAACAAGGAGTTGGACAAATACAAACTTTAATAATTCTTGTTCCCTGTTAATTGTATTCCGTATCTTGGTTTTTGGCCTGTTGACAAGAGGATTTGCACAATTCTTAATAAGGTGCGATAATTATTGTATCAATTTACATTTATCCCAATAAAATAAGTTACTGGCTCGAGGTAACTAATAAAAGGGAATAAAAGTAGCCCGGGTGTGTTTGTTGCCCTGGGTCACATTATTAACTAATTTTAGCGAAAAATATGGCTAAAATGACAAAAACTCAAATTATGCAGGCATTGGCAGACAAGAGTGGTATGGCCAAGAAGGATGTGGTCAGTTTTATGGACAAATTGACGGAACTCGCTTATAGCGAAGTAAAAAGCAATGGCGAGTTTGTATTACCAGGTTTTGGTAAGTTGGTAAAGGTTAATAGAAAAGCTCGCGAGGGCAGAAATCCAGCAACCGGTGCGACAATTCATATCCCTGCGAAGACTGTGGTAAAATTTCGTGTGGCCAAGGCGGTTAAGGACGCATTACTTTAAAGGCTAGATTTTTATAAATAAAAAGCTCTCCGACGTTATGCCGGGGAGCTTTTTAGTTTGATAAATTATTTGATAGTCGTGCCATTAGTAGAGTATTGTCTGGCAGTTTCTTTGTCAATCAAACCTTGTTTAATAAGTTTTTCCAGCGATTGGTCCATGGTAATCATAGAGTCATCGGATGACGTTTGAATAACAGTTTTGATTTGGGTAATTTTGTTTTCACGGATAAGATTGGCCACTGCCGGAGTATTGATCATGATTTCCCTGGCGGCGACGCGATTTTTACCATCTTTGGTTTGTATCAGCTGTTGGGCGATAACACCCACCAGCGACATGGAGAGCTGCATGCGGATTTGTTCTTGCTGGTGAGGCGGGAAGATATCAATAATCCTGTCAACCGTTTGAGAGGCATTGGGGGTGTGGAGAGTGGCCAGCACTAAATGGCCTGTTTCAGCCAGAGTAATAGTGGAAGCAATGGTTTCCAAATCGCGCATTTCGCCCACCATAATAACGTTTGGATCCTGTCTTAAAACATGTTTGAGAGCGTCAGGAAAAGATAAAAAATCAAAGCCGTATTGCCGTTGGCGGATCATGCTTTTTTTAGGAGTGAAAACATATTCAATCGGATCCTCAAGAGTGATGATATTACATGATCGCTCATTATTAATCAGGCTGATGATAGTAGCTAATGAAGTTGATTTGCCGCAACCGGTGGGACCGGTTAGAATAATCAATCCTTGGTTAAGGCGGGATAATTGGTAAACAATTTCAGGCATCATAATTTCTTCCATGGTAGGAATTTTGGTGCTGATCACCCGGGCGGCAAGGCTGGGACTGCCTTTTTCAAAATGGAGATTAATGCGGAAACGTTCCCCGCTTTCAAGTTGGTAGGCTAAATCCAATTCTCGCTTGCTTAAATACTGATCCTTTTGATTGGTATTTAGGATAGAGAGGACCAGATCCTCCAATTTTTTTTGATTAAAAATGCCAAACTTATCCAGGCGGATGAGCTTGCCAGTAACTCTAATAATCAGCGGTTCGCCATTGATGAGATGAATGTCAGAAGCTTTGTGAAGTGTTCCTTCCTCAAAAATTTGTTTAATGGTCATATATTTTATTGTAACATAATTATAACATAGTTTTTATCCGTTGACAAATATTATTAAATATGCTATAATTTTTAGGTTAATAAGCTTAACTATATATTTATGCCCAAAGTTACTAAATTTTTGCTAATCATAGCCATATTATTTGCTTCAATGAGCTATCTGACAATAGCAACTGCTCAAGTTTATATTTATAATGTAGAAGTTTTTGATATGCAAAATGGCAGTGTTAAAATTTATTGGGAGACAGTTGAGCCAACTCAAGCCAGGGTTTATTTAGGGGAAAGTTCAAATAATCTGGATAAATTTTATTTTTATAGCCAGTTTGATTCAGCGCATGTCGTTACTTTTATGGGCTTGCAAAAAGATGTCACGTATTATTTTAAAATCGTGGCCGTCAATAAAGCAGGCGGCATAATGGAATCATTTTTGCAGACTTTTTCAACCAAGAATATGATTGATACCGTGGCGCCTGAATTTTCAAACGCCCAGGTAACGCAAACAACAAAAGATGCCGCGGCAGTTTCCTGGACGACCAATGAAGAAACCAAGGCGGAAATTTTTTACGGCACAAGAGAATATGATCTGAATAAAAAGGCTGGTTATGGCAGTTATAATAAATATCATGAAATATTTTTATATAATTTAACTCCGGAAACATACTATTTTGTAAAGATTATTGCCGAAGACCGCGGCAAGAACAAACAGATTAGTTTTTTAAATTTTAAAACGGCCAAGGGTTTGGATAAAAATACGGCTTTGAAGATTTATCAGATTGAGCCGGCGAATTTTGATGGTGAGTTGGTTCATCAAAACAAAGTTACTTTAAAGTGGAAAACAAATTTTGTGGCTAAAAGTAAAATTCATTATGGTTTAGAATCAGGTAAATATAATAAGCACGCTGATGTTTTGAAAGACAGCCATGCTTTAGAATATGAATTTACCATTGAAGCCTTGGAGCCGAATGTCACCTATTATTACAAAATTGAGGTTTATGATAGTTTTTATGGCAAGAAAGTAGAGAGCGGAGAATTGACTTTTACTACCAGCGCTTTTTCAGCGCCTACGCCGCAAATTAAGGACATTCAGGCCGGCAGTGAATATTTTGATTCTGATAATGACGGCTTGAGTGACATTTATGAATATGAGATTGGCACTGATCCCCTTAAGCAAGATAGCGATGGCGATGGTTATAATGATGGCAATGAAATGAAACACGGCTGGGATCCGAATGTTTTTGGCAGTACTGCTGGCGCTCGGTTGCAAGCAGCAAATTATTATCTGCCCAAAAGAAATTATCAATATCGGGTAGAGAAAGATAGGGAACTCCGTATCTATGTCAATAATCGTTTGGGTAGTCCCTATGTGGCTTCTAAAAACTGGAGAATATTGAGTGATGCTTATATTTATGGCGGATATCCGGCTGAAGCAATTGTCACTGCCATCAAACATGGCGGGAAAACCGTGCATCCGACTATCCCCTGGAGCGTCTGGAAAAAGACCAGTGTTTACCAGCAATATATTAATCGGTAAAATATTTAACTTTAATAGTTAATAAAAAACTTCTCTAATTTTAGAGAGGTTTTTTGATACGGCTAAGTATAAAAGTTGGCAAATTTTTAAATTTATTATATCATTTTTTTTAAATTAGGCTATAATTAAAGCATATGAAAGTCAAATCTTGCGGAATTATTCCCGTCTTAAAACAAAATAATAAAATCAAATTCTTGTTAATTCAGCACCAAGCTGGCCATTGGGCTTTTCCCAAAGGCGGAGTTGAGCAAGGTGAGACTGAAGCTGAAACAGCCAAACGAGAATTGCGGGAAGAAACAGGTATTAAAGATTTTAAAACTCTTAATGATATTTATTTTACTGAAAAATATTCTTTTGAAAAAGACGGTAAAAAATATGATAAAATGGTTAAATATTTTTTGGCTTGGGTTAGAAATTCTGAAGTTAAATTATTAAAATCCGAATTACAAAATTATAGATGGCTAGAGTATGCTGAAGCGATAAAATTAATAACTTATGAAGATGCAAAAAATATCTTAAGACAGGTTAATAAATATTTAATTCAATAAATTTTTTAAGATTTTATCCCACTTCATCACTCACTATTTCTTACTTTTATTTTTTATAAATCAAAAACACCCTCCGATATTTCATCGGAGGATGTCTTTTCCTTTGTTTTTGATAAGTGTCAGGGGCAAAGGGGTCATCAATGTGGCTTCATTATAATTACTGATATTTTGTCAGATCCTGCCGAAGTAGACAATTTAATCTTTAAGATTAGGGAAATACGAGAGATTGCATAAATTTAAAAGAGCTAGGGTTAATTTAGTTTTTTTAAATTACAATCTAATCTCTTTTTCCAACCACTCAATGTGTTTATGTTTTCTTGTCCAAAATAAATCTTCCCAAATATAATGCGCCACCAACTTTGACCACTCTCCATATTTTTTGTGAATGTCTTTTAAAATTTTATCAACTGGCACAAACTTTTTATCATAAAATATCCTTGAATAAATCTTTTGCTCCCAAGGCGGTATGGTTTTAAAGACGTTGTGATAATAATCTTCAAACAGCACATATTCGACTGAAGCAGGACCAATGCCGTAAATCTTTAAGATTTTTTTTTCCAGTTCATTTTTTGGCAATTTCCTCATTTCAAATTCATTTATTTTACCATTAACAAACTGTGAACTTAATTTTTTTACAAATTTTGCTCGGTAACCTAATTTTAAATCTCTTAATACTCGTTCATCTGTTTTGTCTATTTTTTCTGGTTGCCAAAAAGTTGATAAAATTTTATTATCAAATTTAATTTTTTGACCAAATTTATTAAATAAGTTTTCCAACATCTGCACTGTCCTTTTAACTGTGGCATTTTGTAGGACGATATAAATGATCAGTGTTTCATAAAATGAATTAGCAGCCACTGGCCGCATATCTTTCCATTTTTTTAAAACAGGTTTTAATAATTTATCATTTTTAAATTTTTTATAAAACTCACTTGTATTACTATTAAAGTTAAAACGCCAATTTATTTCTTGTTTTAAGCTTTTTGAATAATTCTTACCCAAGTCTTTTTGTGAATAGACTATCACTTTGACTTTTGGTTTAAAAATTGTGCCTTTATTTTCAAACTTTAATCCTAATACTTTATTTTGCCACAACATTGTTATCCAATACTTACCCTTCTCCCAAATATTATCTGACGAAGGGAAATGTGAAGGTTTGTGCAAAACAGCATCAAAATTAAATGGTGCTGTTGGAGTGAAATATAAATTGTTTTTAATTTTTAATCCAATTGGTTTCATAGATTTAAAATAAGGCCGCCAAAACAACTTAATGGCGGTCCTATTTTATTTTGTTCGAAAGTAATTACAATGACCCGACGGTGATACTTCACCATATTCATCTAAAGCTTGTTCAAAATTTTTGTCTTCTGGCACACAAGCATTTTTGCCGTCTTTTGATTGAAAACTAACACAATTTTTACATTGGGTTGATTTATTATTCCAATCGGCTACGTAATTTACATCATCTGACATATTTTTATTAATCACGCGACGCTTTTTGAATAAAATCGTCAATCGTGTCTGACTTAATTAAATTAATCCCTTTGCCGTCAGCCCGCTTAATAACCAGCAATTTATCGCCAGTTTTTATGTCCATTTCTTTACGGGCTTCAGAGGGGATAGCTATTTGACCTTTATTAGTTACGGTAACCATACCAAAGAACGCGCGTTTTTTTTGGCAAATACCTTTTTTATTTGTGTTTTTCATATATTTGACTATTAGTAAGAAAAGTAAGATATTACATACTTATCTTAACATGGCTGTAAAATACTGTCAAGCATATCAACTTTGAAACCCAAAGACACCTCCCTTAAAAAGGGAGATGTCTTTTCCTTTGACCTTGACAAATGTCAGGGGCAAAGGGGTGGTAGACCGGGCTTGAACCGGCAACCGCCTGGACCACAACCAGATGCTCTACCAATTGAGCTACTACCACCATAATTATTATGGTTTTAATGGGATTTTATAATGATGGATTAAGTGATGACAATTATGACACAACCAGACCAAATTTGAAAGTTTATTATTTTCTCTATTGTGATTTATATGATGAACAGCCAGCACTCTGATATCTATATTATTACATAGAATACAAACCATTTTTTTATTTGAACGCTCCAAGATTCCACGACCCGCAAATTCTCCGTTTACCCAATTGGGATGGTTCTCTCCTTTTAAACTTGTTTTATTTTTCCAAATCATGTGGCATGATTTAGAACAGAATAATTTACCACTTTTTGTATTCTTAAATGCTTTTTGTGTTTTCCATGTTTTTCCCCCGCAAGTATCACATTTAACATATTTTCCTGTTCTCGCTCCCTTGTATTGACAGTTTCTTGAACAATAAATACCATGTCCGTATTTTTTTTGAGATGGTTTTACATAAAATTTATTATTACATAGTTTACATTTAATATGAGGCATACATTGTAATTATAGCTCAAAAGAATATAAATGTAAACATACAGCTTTGTGCACAACCTGCCGTGTTACCACTACACTATAGTCACCATGAATATAATTTTATAATTTTTAATTTTTCCGCCAAGTCGTAATTTGGATAATTCACGTTCGTGGAAGGCGGATCACCCTCAGGGTGACAAACAATTAATTAATTTCAAAATTTTAAAATTGTCCCGACTTTGTCGAGGATCCTCGATGAAATCGGGATTTGAACATTTGAAATTCTGAAATTGAAAATTATTAAGTGGTGCGTTTGTTTGACGAAATCCGAACCTATTTTGAACGGAACTGACGGCGCGCTTCCCGCCTGCGCCGAGGCTTCGGCGGGCAGGCGCGCGCCAAAC
>PFHP01000031.1:0-341 GCA_002782365.1 Candidatus Kuenenbacteria bacterium CG_4_8_14_3_um_filter_39_15
AAGGAGGTAATTGTTATGAGTAAAAGGAGTAAGAGCTCCTTCTTTTTTGAACTAGGAATAAATCACGGAATTAGAGGGGTAAGAAGTAAATCACGATGCCTGAATAAAAATTGTGATTACAGAAGGGGACTCAGAATGGGGAGACGGTTAAGAGAACTTGGATTGAGAGGAAAAAACATTAGGGTTAAAGTCGAGGGGTGATGACCAAACTCCAT
Organism: Candidatus Kuenenbacteria bacterium CG_4_8_14_3_um_filter_39_15; assembly: GCA_002782365.1. GTDB lineage: Bacteria > Patescibacteriota > Patescibacteriia > UBA2196 > GWA2-42-15 > 2-02-FULL-39-13. The sequence continues at coordinate 216 of PFHP01000031.1, forward strand.
TTTTTGATTTTAAGGGCTGTGCCAGAGAGCATGGTCCTTTCTTTTTTCCCAAATATTTGATATAATTTACTTAAGGTAATTTATGGCCGTTCAGTTGGTAGAGTAAGAGGGAAACTGTGTAACATC
>PFHP01000031.1:362-3632 GCA_002782365.1 Candidatus Kuenenbacteria bacterium CG_4_8_14_3_um_filter_39_15
AACATCAATTAACAATTAAAGATTTTTTTTATGCCCAAACGTCTGATACTCAAGCTTTCCGGCGAATTGTTTCGTTCGGAAGAAATTGCTTTGGATTTGAATAAAACCAAGGCCGTGGCCGAGGAAATTATTAAACTTAAAAAAGATTATGAAATCGGCATTGTTTTCGGCGGCGGCAATATTTTTCGCGGCCGGGATGTTTCCGATGTCAAATTAAATATGGGCACGGCGCATTATATCGGCATGACTGCCACTTTGGTGAATGCCTTGGCGCTCAAAAGTATTTTTGATTTATTGGGCGTTGCCAGCCGGGTAATTTCCTCCTTGAATTTTTCCGAGGTGATTGGCATCAGCAATAAATTTGACTTAAACAGGTATTTTACTAGCGGCGAAATAATTATTTTTGCCGGTGGTACGGGCAATCCTTTCGTTACTACTGATACTGCCGCGGTTATTCACGCCTTGGAGATTAAAGCGGAATTTATTTTAAAAGGCACTAAGGTTACTGGCGTTTATGATCTCAATCCCAACCTGCATCCTCAAGCAACGCAGTACAAAAAATTATCCTATCAGGCATATCTCCAAATTCCGGCGGCAACGATTCTAGATAAAGTGGCCGCCACCATGGCCGAAGAGCATCATTTGCCGATTTACATTTTTAAATGGGGCAAAGACATGCTGAAAAAAGCTGCTAAATTCAAAGCTAACGGCACACTAATTAACTAACTAAAAATTCCAGATATCTTGCAATTTTTTTATTTCAAAACTCGCCGCGGGCTCAAACAGTTGAAGCAAAAAAATTGCAAGATATCTGGAATTTCACAAGTAAATATATGAAAAGACTAGCCATCAACGGTTTCGGCCGCGTCGGCCGCGCCGCTTTCAAAATTGCTTTAAATAGCAAGAATCTGCAAGTGGTCGCCATTAATGATCTGACTGACACAAAAACTTTGGCGCATTTGCTAAAATACGACACAGTTTATGGCATTTATGACAAAAAAGTTGTCTATGATGCTCATCATCTTATAGTCAATGGCAAAAATTATCCGGTTTATGCCATACCAGAACCAAAAAAACTTCCCTGGAAAAAACTTGGGATAGATGTTGTGCTTGAATGCACCGGCAGATTTGTTAAAGATAATGATGCCTACGCTCACATAAAAGCCGGAGCAAAACGGGTTATTTTATCCGCTCCTGCCAAGGGCGAAGGCGAAGTGGAAACATGTCTTCTGGGCGTTAACGATAAAAATATAACCAAGCAAAAAGTTATCTCAAATGCTTCCTGCACTACCAATTCCATCGGTCCGATTACAGCGCTGATAGACAAAAAATTTAAAATCCAAAAGGCTTTTTTAACCACTGTTCATTCATATACGGCGGACCAAAATATTGTTGACGGTCCGCATAAAGATTTGCGCCGTGCCCGTGCTGCCGCCCAAAATATCGTGCCCACTTCAACCGGCGCCACGATTGCCATTACCAAAATTATGCCTCATTTAGCCGGTAAATTTGACGGCATTGCTTTGCGCGTGCCAACAATCTGCGGTTCGCTTTCAGATCTGACTTATATTGTTGAAAAAAATACTGACGCCCAAACAGTCAATCAACTGCTAAAATCAGCCAGCCAGAAATCGCTTAAAGGGATTATCAGTTATTCTGAAGAGCCGCTAGTTTCAAGCGATATTTTAAAAACAAGCTACTCCGCCATAGTTGACGGGCTTTTAACCAAAGTCATTGACGGCAATCTGATAAAAATTTTTGCCTGGTATGACAACGAATGGGGCTACGGCAGTCGGTTGGTGGAAATGGCGGAAAAAATTATTTAATTGAAAATTATATTTATGCCTAAATTAGTGATAGATATTGAAACAGTCGGAAAAAATATGGATGGTCTTGATAATATTTCCCAAGACTATTTTAAGCATTGGGCAGAAAGCGAGGCAAATGATGAAGCCAAAACGGAATTTGAACTTAAGAAAATTGAAGATGGCTTTAGCTTTTCGCCCCTGACAGCCGAAGTAGTCTGCATTGGCATGTTTAACCCGGATAGTAAAAAAGGCGTGATGTACTACCAAAATCCAGCCGAACCGCATAAAAAGTTTGAAGACCAGAATGTGCAAATTGAAGCGATGAGCGAAGCGGATATGCTAAAAAAATTTTGGGATTATGTTAAATTATATGATGAATTTATTACCTTTAACGGCCGTGCTTTTGACATACCCTTTCTAATAATTCGTTCAGCCGTTCATCAAATAAAGCCCAGTAAGAACTTAATGTCCAATCGCTATTTATCTAACCAGTTCACTGGCGCCAGACATGTTGACCTGCAGGACCAGCTCAAATTCTACGGCGCAGTCTATGGCCGGGGATATAACCTGCACATGTATTGTCAGGCATTGGGCATTAAAAGTCCCAAGAGTCAAGGAGTTTCCGGCGCGCACGTTAAAGAAATGTTTATTAATGGCCGTTACGACGACATCGCTCGCTATAACATTAATGACCTCTACGCCACTGCTGAACTTTACAAAATCTGGCAGGAATTTATAAATATATGAAGACCACGGCGGTTGTCCCAGTCTATAATGAAAATCCAGATAAACTAAACTCATTTTTAAATGAGCTAAAAAGTTATGTAGATGATATTGTGGTAGTTGACGACGGCTCGTTAGCGGCAATTTCCAATTTCCAATTTCCAATTTCCAATTTATCGTTACTTCGTCACGAGCTCAATCGCGGTCAGGGTGCTGCTTTGCAAACCGGCACAGATTATGCCATTAAACACGGCGCGCGGATTATTGTCCATATTGATGGCGACGGACAACACAAACCCGAAAATATTCCGAGTCTAATAAATCCGATTAAAGAAAATAAAGCAGATATTGTTTTTGGCTCAAAATTTTTAGACAAAACTAATCATATCCCCTGGACGAAAAAACATCTCATCATTCCCATTGCCAGAATTATAAACTACATCTTTACCGGCTTAAAACTGACAGATGTTCATAACGGCCTGCGGGCGTTTACCGCCAGCGCGGCAGATAAACTGCCAATCACCCAAAACCGCATGGCTCATGCCAGCGAATATCCATATTTAGTTAAAAAAAATAAATTAAAATATATGGAAGTGCCAGTCAAAGTAGTTTATGAAAATTATGGCCAGGGAGTCAGCGCCGGCTTTAAAATATTAAAAGAGCTCATAACAGAAAAAATTATTAAATAAATTTTATGAACCTTATCCAGATTTTAGCTATTTTTTTTGTGCTCTTCGCC
>PFHP01000031.1:3677-12816 GCA_002782365.1 Candidatus Kuenenbacteria bacterium CG_4_8_14_3_um_filter_39_15
CTGGCCGTTGGTGTGGCTTTTATCACTCCGGAATCTCTGACTAAAATAGCTAATATTCTCGGTATTGGCCGCGGCGCTGATTTAGTTTTATATCTTGCCGTTGTCGTAGTTTTCTACTTAATGTTCCGTATTTTTATCAGACTTGAAAAAATGGAAAGAGATATTACTAAAGTGGTCAGAAAAAATGCATTGGAAAAAGAAATTTACCCTGAAGCCGACTTTACGTCGACTGAAGGGTCCCATGACAAGAAATAATAATCATGGGATTCTTCATTCCGCTTCGCTTCATTCAGAATAAATTCTATGAAAATCTATATTATTATCGCCACTTGGAATTCCGAAAAATATTTGTCGGATTTATTTTTGTCTTTGCACGATATGGATTATCCCAAAGACAGCTGGCATCTGGTTGTGGTTGACAACGGCTTGCGCGACAAGACCAGCGATATTATCGGCCAATGGCAGGTCAAAATGCACAATTTTGACAAGGTTATTTATAACGAAGAAAATACAGGCTTTGCTGCTGCTAATAATCAAGGCATAACATTTGCGCTTAAAAATAATCCGGATTATATTGTTCTGCTAAACGATGATACGATTGTTGAACCGAATTGGCTGAATATGATTATAAAAGAAATGGAACAAAATAAAAGTATTGGTTTGGCTCAACCCTTAATTACCAGATACCCTGAAATAAATAAAATCAACACCTTTGGCAATTCGTATCAATATCTTGGTTTTGGCTTTTGCCATGGAGAAGGGGAGAGCAGCAATAGTTTTGACGTCAAATCATACCAGCCGGCTTATCTTTCATTCAGCGCAGTTATTATCCGCCCGGAAGTTTTCAGACAAATCGGCTTGCTGGACGAAAATTATTTTTCCTACCACGAAGATTCTGATTTTTGCTTCCGTGCCAGATTACAGAATTGGAATTTGCTCGCTGTCAAAGATGCCATTGTCCATCATCACTACAAATTTCCAGTCAAAAAAAATAAAATCAGATATTTCTGGCTGGAAAAAAACCGCTATTATTTGATTCTCAAATTTTTTAAGCTAAAAACATTATTGCTTATCACGCCAGCTTGCCTTTTCATGGAAATCGGTCAAATATTTTTTTCAATTATCCGCGGCTTGTTTATTCAGAAAATCAGAGCATATTTTTGGATTTTAAAAAACTTTGATAAAATATTGACAGTTCGTAAAAAAATCCAGCAAACCCGTAAATTTGCTGATAAAAAATTATTTGATTTTATGACCGGCAAAATTGAATTTCAGGAATTTAAAAATCCACTATTAATATACATTGCCAATCCAATTTTAAATTGGTATTTTAAACTAATTAAAAAATTTATATGAAAAAAGGAAAATTAATTGTCATAGAAGGTATTGATGGCAGCGGCAAAACAAGTCAAACCAAATTACTGATAAAAAAGTTAAGAAAGCAAGGCAAAAAAGTGAAAACAATTCATTTTCCGCAACATGGACAAGGAGTGTTCGGCAAGCTGGTTGATGCTTATTTAAAAAACCAATTTGGCCCGGCGCCAAAATTAGATTATCGTCTCGCCTCCACTCTCTACGCGCTAGACAGATTTGAAGCGAAAAATAAACTTGAAAAATGGCTCAAGGCTGGATATTGGATAATACTTGACCGTTATACCGAATCAAATTTTGGTCACCAAGCAGGAAAAATAAAAAATAAGAATAAAAGATTAGAAGTTATCAAATGGCTTTATGATTTAGATTACAAAGTTTTACAGAACCCAAAACCAGATTTGGTAATATTTCTTGATGTCCCAGTGAATTGCGCAATAAAGCTGATGAAAAAAATGGACAAAAAATATGACGGGCATGAAAGTGATCAGCAATTCTTAAAAAACTCCCACACTGCTTACTTAGACGCAGTAAGAATGTTCAAATATTGGCAATCAATTAAATGCGTTAAAAACAATAAGTTATTGACAATTGACGAAATTCATAATAAAATTTGGAATACCCTATGAAACAAACTAAATACAAACCGACTATCGGTCTGGAAATCCATGTTCAGCTTAAAACCAAAAGCAAGCTGTTTTGCGCTTGCGCCAATGATTCTTGGAAAATCGGGTTGGAAGAGTTAAAACCAAACACCAATATTTGTCCTGTTTGCACAGCCCAACCAGGCAGTTTGCCTGTGATTAATAAAAACGCCATTAACATGGTGGTTAAAGCCGGCCTAGCTCTTAATTGTCAGATAGCCGAGCATTCAAAATTTGACCGCAAAAACTATTTTTACCCCGACCTGCCCAAGGGTTATCAAATTTCACAGTATGATCAGCCGCTTTGCGCCAATGGCTATCTTAAAATTAACGGCCGTAAAATTGACATTACTCGCGTTCATCTTGAAGAAGATACAGGCAAATTAATTCATCCGGCCGGAGCTGATTATTCACTGATTGATTTAAACCGCGCCGGTGTGCCTTTAATGGAAATGGTTACCGAGCCAGATATTCATTCTGCCAAGGACGCCAAAGAATTTTGCCAAAGAATTCGGCAGATTTTCCGCTATCTGGATATTTCTGACGCTGATATGGAAAAATCTCAAATGCGCTGTGAAGTAAATATTTCTCTGTCGAATAGGCAAGAGCGTCCCGATGTAAAATCGGGATCCCGAGCTAGCCTCGGGATTAAAGTTGAAGTCAAAAACTTAAATTCTTTTAAAGCAGTTGAACGTTCAATTGAATATGAGTTTATTAGGCAATCAAAACTATTAGAGCAAGGCAAGCCGATCATCCAGGAAACCCGCGGCTGGGACGAACGCGGACAGCAGACATTCTCCCAGAGAGAAAAAGAAGAATCGCATGACTATCGTTATTTCCCGGAACCGGATTTGCCATTATTAGAATTTGATAAAAAGTATATTGAAAAAATAAAAGCTCAATTGCCAGAACTGCCTGATGCCAAATTGGCGCGTTTTCAAAAGCAATACGGATTTTCAGTCAGCGACGCCAAGTTGCTCATCAGCAGCGGAGACATAGCCGCCTTTACGGAAAATGTTATGAGCGAACTGCGCGCTTGGCTGGTTGATTTAGATGAAATTAAGTTAAGCGATGACCAAGCTTGGGATGAATATAAAATAAAATTAAGCAAGTTGACAGCTAACTGGTTAATTAATAAACTTCAAGGCATCATGGCCGCCAAGAAAATCAGCTTTGCTAGTTTAAAAATTACTCCGGAAAATTTCGCCGAATTTATCACCCTTATTTACAAAAACAAAGTAAATTCAGTCAATGCCCAAAAAATATTAATAACTATGGTTGACACTGGCGCTGATCCCACCAATATTCTTGAAGACCAGGGCATGCATTTGATGGAGGATGTCGGCGACCTTGAGCCGATTATTGATCAGGTCATTAAAAATAATCCCGACCAAGTCGCCGTCTTTAAAGCAGGCAAAACCGTTTTGTTAAGATTTCTTATCGGGGCGGTAATGAAAGAATCCCGCGGCAAAGCTAACCCCCAAATGGCTGAAGACATTTTATTACAAAAATTAACTTAGAATAAACTAACCTTAAGAACTATGAAGAAAAAAATCATCATCGCCTCCATTATAGTTATCTTGGTTATTGCCATTATAGTTGTTGTCATATCAGGTAAAAGTAAACCCGAATATGTGACTGCGCCGGCTGAAATCGGCAATGTTGTCCAGTCAGTTGATGCTACCGGTGTCGTTTCTTCGGCTGAAGATATTGAATTAAATTTTAAAATCACTGGCCTGATTTCATCTATTCATGTTAAAAAAGCGGATAAAGTTTCCGCTGGCCAAATTCTGGCCGCACTGGATGCCGGTGCTTTGAATAGCCGGGTGGCTGACGCCCGAGGCGAACTGCTGGAAGCCGGGGCTAACCTTAAAAAGGTGCTGGCCGGCTCAACCCCGGAAGATGTCAAAATTTCTGAAATTACCGTTGAGCAAAAAAAACAAAATTTAAATTCAGCTCAAAATAATTTGGACAATTTGAAATTACAGCGCGATACAGAACTGCAAAACCTGAAAAATACAGCTATCGTTACCTTTAATAATGAACTCATTGATGCTGAATCAGCCATGGAAACAGTTGACCAGACGCTTGATTCAGCAGATGCCCAAGAAACCCTGGGTATTTTAAAAAGCGGTGCAGTTGATAAAGCCGAAGAGAGCCAGGTTGTCGCCGAGACTGCAGTTGCTCAAACCAAGCTGGCAGTGGCCAGCATTATCAGATCGTCTACGGACGCGCAAGTTCTGACAGCGATTAATCAAGTAATGGCGGCCCTGGATGATGTCAGAGCCTGCCTGTCAGATGTTTTTGATGTTTTGCAAAACACCATTATCTCAAGTAGCTTAAGCCAAACAGAGCTTGATGCGCTGATTTCAGGTATTCAAACCGAGCAGACTACTATTTCTACCTCAAAAATAAATATCCAGACAGCCGAATCAAATTGGACTAACAAAATCGTTTATTATGCTGACCAAATCACTAAAGCAGAGGATGAGGCGGCCGCAGCCGAAGACAGCTTTGAATTAGCCCAGGCACAGTTAGCCTTGAAAGAAGCCCAGCCGCAAGATTATGACATTACTGCCGCCAACGCCAGGGTGACTAAAGCCGAGGCCAGTCTTGCTCTGGCTCAAGCCAATCTGAACGACACAATTATCCGTGCGCCAGTTGCCGGCACAATCATGGAAATTAATAGTAAAATTGGCGAATCAACTTCACTGGCTACCCCAGTGATCAAAATGATAGGGGAGTCAGAGCTAGAAATTGAAGTTGATATTCCGGAATCAGACATTACCAAAATTGAAGTCGGTCAGTCAGCAGAAATTACGCTTGATTCTTTCAGCGATGACAATTTATTCAGCGGCACAGTCACCTTTATTGACCCGGCCGAAACTGTTATTCAAGATGTTGTTTACTATCAAGTTACAGTTCAATTTTCAGATGGCCAAGATAATATCAAGCCGGGCATGACCGCCAATGTGACTATTAAAACCAAAGAAAAATCAAATGTTCTCCGTGTGCCGCTCCGTTCAGTCAAGCAAAACAATGGCGATAAAATTGTTGAAATGTTAGAGGGCGAACAAATTAAGGAGCATCCGGTTACCAGCGGCCTGCGCGGCGACGAATATTATGAAATCCTAGATGGCCTGTCAGCAGGCGAACAAGTAATAACTTTTATAAAAAATGGAAAATAAAAATTTGATAAACATCCACAACATCTATAAACATTTTGAGACTGATGAAGTTGTGACTAAAGTTTTGCATGGCATTAGTTTTGAAATAAGCCACGGTGAATTTGTGGCCATCATGGGCCCATCAGGTTCGGGCAAATCAACCCTTATGCACATTCTCGGTTTTCTTGACCGTCCCACATCAGGCGAATATATTTTTGAAGGTGAAAATATTACAGAATTTAATGATAATAGGTTAGCCGAACTGCGTAATAAAAAAATTGGTTTTGTTTTTCAAGCTTTTAATCTTCTGCCCAGAACATCTGTCCTGGAAAATGTCATTCTGCCGCTTCAATATTCAAAAGATCATCCGGATAAAAAAGGAGCGGCGACTAAAGCCTTAAAAGCAGTTGGTTTGGAGCATCGTTTAGACCATCTTTCTAATCAGCTTTCAGGCGGTGAAAAACAACGGGTGGCCATTGCCCGCGCTCTGGTTAATGACCCGGAAGTCATTTTTGCCGATGAACCGACTGGCAATCTTGATTCCCAGTCCGGCCAGCAGGTCATGGAAATTATTCTTGAACTTAACAAAAAAGGCAAAACTATTATTATGGTCACCCACGAAAAATATACCGCTGAAACGGCTAAAAGAATTCTTTTAATCAAGGATGGCCTGCTGGTTTCCGACACGGCGGTAAAAAACAGGGTTGATGTGCGCAATGGACTAATTAAATAATTTTAAATTTTAAATTACAAATTTTAAATCAATTTTAAATGCTTAAATTTAAAAATTTTATAATTTTATTTAAAATTTAAAATTTGTAATTTAAAATTTTAGCATGTCTTTATTCTCCGCAATCCGTTTGTCATTGAATGGCCTTCGTACTAATAAGAAAAGGTCTTTTTTAACTATGCTCGGTATTATTATTGGCGTTGGTTCGGTGATCGTTATTATTTCTGTCGGCGCTGGCGCCCAGAGTCTTATCATTAATGAACTTTCCAGTTTTGGCACGGATATTTTTGCCGTGACACCGGGCGCCGCTCAAGAAGATGGTCCGCCAGCGTCAGTCATGGGTATCACCGTCACTACTTTAAAGCTAGAAGAAGTTGATGATCTTAAAAAAATTCCGCATGTGATAGCTGTCACGCCATACGTCAGGGGGATTGATACTGCCACTTATCAAAACCAAAAAACTGAAGCCACTTTTCTTGGCGTCAATGCCGATTTTTTATCAGTGGAAACCGGCGCTGTCATTGCCGGCCGATTTTTTACGGAAGAAGATGTCAGAAGCATGGCCAAAGTCGCCGTTCTTGGCCAGACAGCCAAACTGGATCTTTTCGGCGAAAGCGATGCCATTGGCCAAGATATAAAAATTAAAAAACATAATTTTAAAGTCATCGGAGTCCGCGAACCTTTGGGCACAGTTGCTTTTGAAAATAAAGATGAACAAATCTATCTGCCGGTGACTACCGTGCAAAAATTACTTTTAGGCATCAATCATATTTCTCTTATCCGCGGTAAAGTAGATAAATCAGAAAATTTGCCTTACGTTTTGGAAAGTGTGAGCGCTACTATCCGTGAAAACCATCATATTACCAATCCGGAATATGATGATTTTTCAGCGCGCTCCATTGATCAAGCCCTTGATGTTATTGGTTCAGTGACTGATGCCATCCGTTTTTTTCTGGCTGGTATCGCTGCTATTTCACTGCTGGTTGGCGGCATTGGCATTATGAATATCATGCTCGTCAATGTTACTGAACGGACTAAAGAAATTGGTCTTAGAAAGTCAGTGGGCGCCACTAGATCTAACATTTTAAGGCAATTTTTGGCCGAATCAACCACCATTACTTTATTTGGCGGGCTGCTCGGCATTATCGGCGGCGTTTTATTTTCCTGGCTTGTTGCGCTTGGCGCTTCGGTCGCTGGTTTTAATTGGGATTTTATCGTGACCATCCCTTCAATTCTCCTCGGCTTAACCGTTTCTGTCGCCGTAGGTATTATTTTTGGCTCATATCCAGCCAACAAAGCAGCCAAACTTGAGCCGATAGAAGCGTTAAGAGCAGAATAATTTTTAATTTTGTAATTTTTAATTTTATAAATAATTTTTAAATCTAAATTTTTATTTTTTAAAAATTAAAAAATTCTATGCAATTTGCCCGCAACATTACTATCGCCTCCAAAATATTCAAAAGGCATCGTACCCGCACGGCGCTTTCTGTTTTGGGTATCACCATTGGCATTATGTCCGTGATCGCCATTATCAACGCCGGTGAAAGTCTTAAACAATTTATCATGAACCAAGTTGAAGTTTTTGGCACGGATTATATTGAAGTAGAAGTAAAAGTCCCCAATACATCGCAACAATCAACGGCCAATGCCGGCGGCCTTGTCCAGGGCATTGAAATCACCACCCTAAAAATTCAAGATGCGGATAAAATCAAGGAGCATCCCAATATCAGCCAGGTTTATTCAGCCGTCCTTGGCCAGGAAGTCGTTAGCTTTGAAGGAGTGAATAAAGTCGGCATGCTTTGGGGGGTGACTGATGGTTTTTTTGCCGTTGATAAAACTGACATTAAAGACGGCCGTGCCTTCACTGACGAGGAAGATAAATCTCTAGCCCAAGTAGTCATCTTAGGTGATAAAATAAAGCAGGACTTGTTTGGCGATGAAGATGCCCTTGGCAAAAGAATTACAATTAACCAGAGAAAATTTAAAGTCATTGGCGTCAGGGAAAATATTGGCGTTGGCTCTTTTATGAGTTTTGACGATATGATTATTATGCCGTTGCGCACTCTCCAGAAAAAAATTCAAGGCATTGACCATATCACTTTTATTATGGCGAGTGTTAAAAATATGGATAACGTTGACCAAACTACCGCTGATATTATCAGTATTATGCGCGCCGAGCATGAAATCACTGACCCGAATAAAGATGATTTCACGGTGATGAGTTCCCAAGAAGCCATGGCGATGATGGACACCATTTTCAACGGCTTAACAATTTTTCTTGTGGCTATTGCCGCCATCTCTCTGATTGTCGGCGGTGTCGGCGTGATGAATATTATGTATGTTTCAGTGCTGGAACGGACTTATGAAATAGGTTTGCGCAAATCAGTCGGCGCAAAGAATTCCGATATTCTGGAGCAATTTCTTAGTGAGGCGATTCTCATTACCTCGCTTGGCGGTGTCATCGGCGTTATCCTCGGTATTTTTCTGACGCTCATCATTTCCCTGGCCGCCTCATCCCAAGGTTTTGCTATCGGTTTTGTCGTTTCAATTCCAGGTATCTTTGCCGCCCTAATATTCATAATTTTTACCGGCCTTTTTTTCGGCATCTATCCAGCCAAACACGCCGCTGCTCTTGACCCGGTTGAAGCCCTGCGCTATGAATAGCCTAGCTGTCCAGAATGTGTTGGGCTAATACAAATTGTTTGACTTTTTGATAATAATAGTATATACTCTGGATAAGAGTTAAAAAATAAAGAATTATGGTTAATAAAAAAAACAAATACAATTTTTCCGTGATTATTGAAAAAGATGAGTCCGGGTATTATATTGGCAGAGTCCCTGATTTACGAAGTTGCTATACTCAAGCTAAAACATTGCCTGAACTTTATAAACGACTTGAAGAAGTAGTCAGTCTTTGTTTAGATGTTGAAGATAATTTTTTTAAACAAAAAATACCACAAAACCAATTTATTGGGTTTCAAAGATTAGAGGTTGTTAAATAAATCTTATGCCTAAATTAAATACAATTTCAGGCAAAAAGATGATTAAAATTTTAAAACTGCTCGGTTTTAGAGAAATCCGTTCCAACGGTAGTCATCATTTTTTCTTTAATGAGCAGACTAGAAATACCGCTACCATTCCAATTCATGGAAACGAAGATCTGGGCAAAGGAATTTTAAAGCAGATTTTACAAGACATAGAGTTAAGTGTTGAAGAATCCCACATTC
>PFHP01000025.1 GCA_002782365.1 Candidatus Kuenenbacteria bacterium CG_4_8_14_3_um_filter_39_15
GACTATTTTAATAAACCGGGTATTAAAAATATTGCCAATGCTTTTAAGATTTATACCGCCGATTTTGTCACCATTGAAGACGGCACTGGTGTAGTTCATGTTGCTCCGGCATTTGGTGAAGATGATATGAATTTAGGCAATGAGAAAAACCTGCCTTTTATCCAGCATGTAAAGATGGACGGTCGTTTCACTCCTGAAGTTAAAGATTTTGCCGGGCTTGAAGTCAAGCCCAAAGAGGACACTCAAGCCACTGACAAAAAAATTGTTAAATATTTGGCAGACAAAAGTTTAGTTTTTGGCCAAGAACTTTATAGCCACTCCTACCCTCATTGTTGGCGCTGTGATACCCCGTTGCTTAATTATACGACGAGTTCCTGGTTCGTTAATGTGACTAAAATTAAAGACGACCTGTTAAAAAATGCTAAAAACATCAATTGGATGCCAACTCACTTAAAAGAAGGCCGTTTTGGCAAATGGCTGGAAGGCGCTCGTGATTGGTCAATCTCCCGCCAACGTTTTTGGGGTTCAGTCATACCCATCTGGAAATGCCAAGTCAGAGAACAAAAAACAAACAGCAAGGAACAAAGCGCCGGCTGTGGGGAGATAAGAGTCATTGGCTCAACTAAAGAATTAGAGGAATTAACTGGTCAAAAAATTAAAGATTTGCATAAACATACTATTGACAAAATTACATTCAAATGTGAAAAGTGCGGGGGTAGAATGCAACGGATTTCAGACGTGCTGGATTGTTGGTTTGAATCAGGTTCCATGCCTTATGCCCAAATGCACTATCCTTTTGAAAATAAGGCGTTATTTGAAGCCAATTTTCCTGCCGAGTTTATTGCCGAAGGCGTAGACCAAACCCGCGCCTGGTTTTACTATTTACATATTCTAGCCACCGCCTTAAAAGGCAGCCATGCTTACAAAAATGTCATCGCCAACGGCATTGTCTTAGCCGCCGACGGCAAAAAAATGTCCAAGAAATTAAATAATTATCCAGACCCTGAAATTATATTCAAGCGATACGGCGCTGACCCAATCCGTTATTATTTATCCGCCTCGCCGGTGATGCGCGCTGAAGATTTGAATTTCACTGAAAGCGATATGGTTGAGCAGGGCAGATTTTTTAATATCTTATTAAACGTTTTGAGCTTTTATCAGATGTTTGCTGGTAAAATTAAAATCCAAGATTTTGCGGAAGAAGATTTAGAAAATATTTTAGACCGATGGATTATTGCCAGATTAGAAGTTTTAAAAAAGAAGGTTACTCAAAAAATGGACAAATATGATTTAAATGCCGTCCGTGAAATCCCTGAATTTATCAATGACCTGTCAACCTGGTATATCCGCCGTTCTCGCGCTAGATTTAAAAGCGATCAGCAGCCAGAAAAATTACATGCTTTACGGACACTCCGTTATGTATTATTTAACCTATCAAAAATTATGGCGCCCTTTATGCCCTTTACGGCCGAACATCTTTATCAAGAATTAAATGGCCAAAAAGAATCAGTTCATTTAGAAGATTGGCCAGTAGTCAATGAAAATTACATTAACCAAAAAGTTTTAGATGCCATGAGCTTGACTCGTCAGATTGTGGAGTTGGGTTTGGCCAGGCGCGCCGAAACCGGCATTAAAGTCCGCCAGCCACTGAACGAGTTACGAGTGGCAGGTTGCGAGTTACAAAATGAATACACGGATTTAATAAAAGACGAATTGAATGTCAAAGAGATTATTAGTGAAAAGGGGAATGGTGCACTGGCGGTGGAACTGGACACCAAACTCACTGATGAATTAAAAGAAGAAGGAATTTTGCGCGAATTAACCCGTACCATCAACGGTATGAGAAAAAAGATGAAATTAACCATTGAGGATAGGGTAGTGGTAGAATATAATTCTGCTGACAAAACAATTAACGCGGTTTTTGCTAAAAAGGGCGGCGAATTGAAAAAGTCAGTTCTAGCCAGTGAATTAAAATTGGTTGATCAGAAATTAGACAAAATCAAAATTAACGATATTGAAGTTGACATGAAAATTTCAAAAATTTAACATGAGTGCCTATTACAATTTGAAGGCCATAATTTTAAAGCGCCAAGATTTTCGCGAGGATGATTTGCTCATTGCGGTCTATTCCAAGGAAAAGGGGAAAGCGATTCTTCAGGCCAAAGGCGCTAAAAAAATATTAAGCAAGTTAGCCGGCCATCTTGAGCCGGTTACTTTGTCTTACCTCAATATTACCTATGGTAAGCAGATTGACCAGCTCATCGGCGCGCAAATTATCAAAAGCTATGCAAAAATTAAATCAGACATTCAGCTAACCGCTTATGCTTATTATTTTATTGAACTCATTGACCGTTTAACCAAAGAAGATCATGCCGACCAGAATATTTTTCAGTTATTAGAAAAATCACTGGATTTTCTTAATGCAAACCAGGGCGAATTAAAAATCGCCCGCATCAGTTTTGGCTATAAATTACTTCATTTTCTCGGCTTTAATCCAGCACAAAAGGAGAAGTTAAAAAATGGCATAGAATATATTATTAAAAATAATATAAAAAATATAATAAAAAATAACCAAATCAATCAGAATTTAGTTGAATTAAATAAGATATTAGATCAAGAATTGGAAAATAATCTAGAAACAGCAATAAAAACTAAAGAATTTTTAAGATGTTTGAAATCATAAAACACTCAAAAAAATCTAAAGCCCGTTTAGGCATTCTTAAAACAAGCCATGGCAATATAGCCACTCCTTTTTTTATGCCCATTGCCACCAAAGGTTCTGTCAAAGCCGTCAGTTCCGAAGAAATGGCAGAGCTTGGCAGCCAGATTTTGCTAGCCAATACTTATCATCTTTATCTGCAACCCGGCATAAAAATACTCAAGAAATTCGGCGGCTTGCATAAATTTATGAATTGGTCTGGTCCGATTCTGACTGATTCAGGCGGCTATCAGGTATTTTCCTTGTCTGAAAAAACAAGAGAAGCCGTCAGTCTAAGGAAAATTACCAGCCGTGGCGTGGAATTCCAGTCCTTTATTGACGGTTCAAAACATTTATTTACTCCGGAGAAAGTCCAAGACATCCAAGACATCATTGGCAGTGACATCAAAATGGTTTTGGACGTCTGTTCGCCTTATCCCTGCGCCAAGAGCCAAGCGGAAAAAGACTTGGAGATTACTCATAATTGGGCAGAAAGATCATTGAAAAAACATAAAACTCAAGGGGCGCCACCTAAAAAAAGCCTGTTATTTGGGATTGTTCAGGGTTCTGTCTATAAAGATTTAAGAATAAAATCAGCCAAGTTTTTATCCCAATTGAATTTTGACGGTTTAGCCATCGGCGGACTGGCGGTCGGCGAGCCGAATAAAAAAATGTATCAAGTTTTAGATTATCTTATGGATTATTTGCCAGAAAACAAACCCCGCTATCTGATGGGAGTTGGCCGCCCAGAAAATATCATTGAAGCGGTTAAAAGGGGAGTTGATATGTTTGATTGCGTTATTCCCACCCGCGAAGCAAGGCATGGCCGATTGTATCAAATGCAAAAGTCAAAAGTCAAAAGTCAAAATTTTGGAAAAGATTTTTATAGAATTTTAAATATTACCAACTCAAAATTCAGTCACAGCAAACAATTACTTTCCAGCGGCTACACTTTTGGCTATCTGCGCCATTTATTTAAGGCAGGCGAACCATTAGCCATCCGCCTGGCCACTTTGCATAATTTAAAATTTTTTCTTGACTTATTCCGCCAGATGCGCTTAAATATAAGTAGAGGTAAATTATAAAACTATGAATAACAAAATCGCAGTCATTAAAACCGGCGGTAAACAATATATTGTTCAGCCAAATGATAAATTAAAAGTAGAAAAGCTTAACGCCCAAGATGGCGCTCAAGTTGATTTTGAAGTCTTAATGACCAGTGATCAGGACGGTCAAAGCTTAAAACTCGGCAACCCGACTTTAGCAGCTGCCAAAGTTGAGGCAAAAGTTCTTAATCAAGGCCGGGCTGAAAAAATCCGCGTGGTCCATTACAAAGCCAAAACGCGCTATCATAAAGTTTACGGCCATCGCCAGCCGTTTACGCAAGTGGAAATTTTATCTATTAGTTAATTAAAGTCTCAAATTTTTTGAGGTTTTAAAATTAATTTTTAATTTATGTCCAGACAATCTACATATAGAGAACGAGCTTTTATGCCTCCGGAAGACGTGGACACTGAAGCTTATTCAAAAAAAGACAAACCAAATTCACCTCCCTTGGGAAAAGGTCTCGGCCCGCATCAGGGCTTTGATGATGATCTAATGCCCGATGTGCGAGAAGAAGATTTGTGGTATGAAATAAAAGATAATCATAAATTTATTCCAGCTGATCAGATACCGGACAGTACAGATGAATTTAGTGAGGATGCAATACTGGAACGTATAGACAGAGAAAGGCAAAATGGTTCAGACGATGACGAGTTTGAGTCTAATTTTGAAGTTTGTTACGCGGTTGCCGAAGAAAACGCCAAGTCGATTAAAAACCCGTTACTAAAAGAGATAGCCGCTCACATCATTGCCGATGCCAAGAAACTTGAAACAAGCGACCGATCGAAATCGCGAAAAATAAATTATTCCGTAAATTTTGCCGAGAACGGAGATACCCAAAATAATAAGCGCATTGAAACAGCGCACGCTTGGCAAAAACAGAAACACCAGAAAACCGTAGACCATTTCAATAATTATTTCAGAGAGCTCAATAGAAGCGAGATACAAAAAATGCCGTTTTCTCAAATTGAATTTCTCTTTAACAAAGTTTATCAAGATTTAGCCGCTTTGGCCAGTATTCACGACAATCTGGATTATTTTAAAAAAGAATTTTTCCCCGATGAACAACAAAAGGAAATTAAAAGAGAGGCGGTGGAGAAAGAGGCAAAAACATGGCGGGAGATAGAACGGAAACATGGTTTTGGATTGAAACAGATTCAAGGACTTACACCTTATTTTGTTGATAGTTTATCGGACTATCTTGAATTGCAAAATGAAGTTGACAGCACTTTTACTCTTATGGCGGCTGAAAAGCGACTTAAAGGGGACGATGATGAATACAAAAGGTTAAAGGCTGAATGGCAAAAAGGCAAAGATCAGCTTAAAACTTTTAGAATGAAAGAAGATTTAGACCCAAGAAAAATAAAAGTAGTTAATTCACCGCCTGAATTTATTCGAAAATACAATCTTGGGGTGTTAACCTCGGATCATCGACAATTTTTATTCCAGATATTAAAAGAAAAGAAACACCAAAACGATATTTGGGCCAAAATGAATAAACAAAGATCAGATAAATTAAAAAACAAGGCAGCAGCATAATTTTATTGTTTAGTATAATAATAAAGCTCACCGCATTCCGGTGAGCTTTTATAAAACAAAATTTTTATGCGATTATATCTCAATTCTGTTGTTGATCGCGCTGGCGAGCGTAATTTCGTCAGCGTATTCCAAATCACCGCCCATGGGCAGGCCGCGCGACAAGCGCGTTATTTTTATTTCCGGAAAATCTTCTTTTAATTTTTTTTTGAGATAAATAATGGTTGATTCGCCTTCTATGGTAGGATTTAATCCCAGTATTATTTCATTGGTTTTGTCTTTACGTAGCCTTGCCAGAAGCTGTTTGATACGTAGTTTATCCGGGGTAACTCCTTCCGACGGGTTTAATAGTCCTCCCAGCACATGGTAAACCCCATTGAATGAATGCGTATTATCCAGGTATTTTATGTCTTCGGCATTAGCCACGACGCAGATGGATTTTTTGTCGCGTTTAATATTCCGGCAAGTGTCGCACAATTCATTTAGACTATAGTTGCCGCATTCCCGGCAGGTTTTAATGGTGGTTTTTAAATTCATCAGATTTTTTCCGAATTGCTGCAGTTCTTCTTGCCCGCCGTTTTTTATCAAATAAAAAACCAGCCTCTCCGCGGTTTTTCCGCCGATGCCCGGCAGGCTTGTGAAATCATCTATTAAATTTTGAATTACTTCAGGATATTGCATTTAATTAAAAACCAAATCCGCCGGCCATCATTTTTTGTGCCATCAAACGTTGCACTTTTTTTACGGCCTCATTAAAAGTTTCTTTTAAATATTTTTCTTGTTCCTCGCGGTTTAGCGCTGGGTTAATTTCCACTTGTAAAACCTCTTGATTGCCATTCATGACAATTTTTACCCCGTGATTTTCAGCCTCAATTTTTTCTTGGGCCAGCATCGCCCGCATGGCGCTGGCTTGCTTTTTCATTTCAGCTAAATCTTTCAGTTTATTAAACATACTTTTTAAGTTATTTATTAATATTGATCATTAATATTCCAGCTCTTCCACCCGTTGCTCTAAATTTTTAAAACTGACTGTATTTTCGTCAAAAAATAGTGAGATTGTCCCAGTCGGGCCGTTTCTGTGTTTTTGGATCATAATGTCGGCAATGTGCGGCCTGCTGGTATCTTTTTTATACATTTCCTCACGATAAATAAACATCACCACATCGGCATCCTGCTCTAAACTGCCGCTCTCGCGTAAATCTGCCAGCCGAGGAATTGATCTTGGGCGCTGTTCAACCTGGCGCGACATCTGTGATAACGCCAGTACCGGAATATTTAATTCTCTGGCAATTGATTTTAGGCCGCGTGAAATCTCCGAGACCACTTGCACCCGATTATCAATATTACTGGCCGCTCCGCCCCTGCCTTCCATCAGCTGCAAATAATCAACCACCACCAATCCCAAATTATGCTCTGCCTGCAATCTTCTGCATTTGGTCCTGATCTCCATGACATTAGACATGGGCGAATCATCAATATAGAGCGGCGCTTCAGACAAATCTCCCATCGCATGGCCAATGCGCGAAAAATCAGATTCCTGTCCGGGAATTTCCCTGTCTGACAGGTTGCCAGTGCGTAGCTTCCATAAACTCACTCCAGCTTGCGCGCAGAGCATTCTGTCAACCAGTTGATCTTTACTCATTTCCAATGAAAATATGCCTACGCCGATTTTTTCTTTTGCCGCCACTTGTCTGGCAATGTCCAGCGCGAAGCTTGTTTTACCCATACTCGGCCTAGCGGCTAAGATTATCAGGTCAGATTTTTGCAAACCAGCCAGCTTTCTATCCAAATCACGATAATGGGTGCGCAGTCCCCGCAGTTTCCCTTTTTCCTTGTGCAGCTCATCAATTCTGTCAAACGCCTCGGACAGCAAACTCTTGATTGAGCTGAATTCCGGTTTTAAAAACCATTCAGAAATTTTAAACAATTTGCTTTCCGCTTCGTCTAGCAGTCGATCAACCTCATCATCTTCATGATAACCCATTTCATGTATTTCCGCTGCCGTGGTAATCAATTTCCGCAGAATCGCTTTTTTTCTGATAATCTTGGCGTAATGCGCCACATTGGCCGAAGTTGGCACCGCATTTGTTAAATTAATCAGATATGACCGGCCGCCAGTATTTTCTAACTGTTTTTTTTCATCAAGTTTTGATGCTAAAGAGAGCAGATCAATCGGCTCCTTGGCGCCGTATAGCTCTAGCATGCATTCATAAATTATTCTGTGGCCGTCTTTATAAAATTCTTGCGGTGTCAAAACATCCGCAATTTTAGTGATCGCGTCCTTATCTATCAGCAGGCTGCCCAATACAGACTGTTCAGCTTCTAAGTTTTGCGGCGGCATACGTAGATTTTCGGCCATATTTTTTATCTTGAAAATTCATTTTAATCTTACCATTTTTGCATCATTAAAAGCAACCCCTATTTTTACACATTTTTATACCCCTCTTTTCCCCAAATACTATCTCTGCTAATATTAAACCATGGACTTATCTATTATTATTGTCAACTGGCATGTCAGGGATTTATTAAAAAAATGCCTTATTTCAATATACCAACACATTCAAAACATTAATTTTGAGGTTTTTGTTGTTGATAATGCCTCGCTAGATGGTTCTCTGAAAATGATACAGCAGGAATTTCCGCAAGTGCGGCTGATTGCCAATCAAAGAAATACTGGTTTTGCTTATGCCAATAATCAAGCCTTGGAGCAAGCTCGGGGACAAAATATCTTGTTGCTCAATCCTGACACAGAGCTGATTGATAATTCCCTGGAAAAAATCGTCAGGGTTTTTGGCCAGCATAATGATTGGGCGGTTTTGGGCGGTAAAATTTTAAATCCTGACCATTCGCTCCAAGAATCAATCCGCCGCTTCCCGTCATTAAAAGACCAATTATTAATTCAGCTAAAACTCCATCACCTGTCATTTTTTAAAAAAAGTCTCAATTTATATCTGGCCAAAGATTTTGATTACGCCAAAGAAAGCGCGGTTGACCAAGTTATGGGCGCATTTTTTCTAACAAAAAAATCTGTCATAGAAAAAATCGGCGGTTTTGATGCCAGATATTATCTTTGGTTTGAAGAGGTAGATTTTTGCCAACGGGCCAAAGATGCCGGCTTAAAAGTCATTTATACACCGGCAATTAAAATCTATCATCACGGCGCTGCCAGCTTTAAACAACTTGACTGGCGCAAACAACTTATTTGGGATCATTCAGTCCAGCACTATTTCTGGACACATCAGCCTAAATGGCAGTGGTTAGTTTTGTGGTTTTTTCAGCCGATCAGTCTATTCTTGGCTGTAATTATAAATTACTGGAAAAAAATAAATGCCAAAAAATTATTTTAGAACCACTCTGATTTTCCTTATCTTCAGTGAACTCCTGTCAATTTTCGCCTGGCTTTTACCAGAATTTAATTTGGCTGCTTTTTTATTTGTGCTAGCCATTACTTTAGTCCTTTCTCTTAAAAAACTTGAATACGGCATACTGATCGCTGGGGGCGAATTGATTATCGGCTCCTATGGCTATTTATTTTCTTTGGAATATGGCAGCACTTTAATTTCTGTGCGCCTCGGCATATTTATGGTTGTCATGTTTGCTTGGCTGTGCCATGTTGTTAAAAATGGGGGATTAAAAAGTTATTGGTTAGAGCTAAAAACATTCAAATTTTTTAAATATTACGCCGCGCTGGCAATCGTTTTAGTTTGGGGATTTGTTTGGGCCATAATCCGCGGTAATGATTTCGGCAATGTATTTTTAGATTTTAATAACTGG